>URTN01000099.1 GCA_900550795.1 uncultured Mollicutes bacterium | reverse complement strand
ACTAGTTCAACTGAAGGAACTTCTGAAGTTAGCAAAACCGATACAGAGTCTACTACAACTAGTCAAACAAGCAAAACTACAAGTGAATCTACTAGCGAATCCACCTCTGAATCTTCTACTTCTATAATTGAAGATAATGCTAATCTTGCTCAAGTTAGACAAGCCTTGATGAATGCATCTACATTAGTATCCACTAAGACAGTCAAATCCTCTTTATCAATTAGAGAAAATGAATATCGTCAAGTCGAAGTCGATGGAGTCCAAACATTAAAAAATACTAGATACTCTACATCAAATAACACCTTATCCTTCTTTGCTAATAAAGCATTTTCAGTTGAAGAAGAAAGAATCAATTCTGCTACAAACGATACTGAAGAAATCACCAAGACCAAGACTAATTATGGAATTGCAAATGGCGTTTTTGTAAAAGAAGTTTCTGATTATTCAAAAGATGATGATAAATATGAAGTCAATTCATTAAAATCCAAAGGAGAAAAAGTCGGAACCGAAATAAGTGAAGAAAACGCTAACAACATCTTTGCTAATGGCTTATTTAATGTTGTTACAACTTCTTTAAATAAGAAAGATCAATCTAACCCAGTCGCTTATCTCACAGCCAATTATCTTGATAAATTCAAGGAAGGTCATATTAATAAAGAAGAAAATACCTATTCTTTAAGTGCAGAAGAAACCACTAAAGATGATGTCGATAAAGATGTATTTAACGAATATCAATTAACATTATCTTTTAATAATGATGGGGCTTTGCTCAATGCAGAAGGCACCTTCACTGCTTTTGAATCTAACGCAGGGGTCAAAGGAAATAAGAATTTTGAATATATTGTTAACTTTAATCAAGAAATCGGAACCAGAGCCAATTCCGATTTGGATTTTGATAAATATTTCTTCCAAAACGAAGAAGAATTATCAATAGGTTTCTCTGCTACTAAACTAGGAACAGTTGAAGATAACATCAAATCATTAGATACCCCATACTTCATTAGAGTAACCAAAAACCTTGCTATCAAGAACGAAAACATCGATAAGGTAAAGCTATTTAACGTTACAAACGCCGCTAACGAAGATTGCTCTTCTTGCTATGAATTAGTCGAAGAAGATGATGCCACTAAGTTCACCTTAAAGAAAGCCGGAAATTATACACTTCATTTCAAAACAACAAAGATCGAAGATATCCAAGTTAAAATTAGTGTTATTGCAAATGAGATTACCTCCATCGCTTTCCCAGAAATGAAAATAGTATATAGTAAATTCACCAAAGACGATGCATATCTCCCGGGTTCAATATTAAAAGGAGAAACTCCATTTGCAATCGAAGCCGGTGGAGAAAATGCTACTGATGATATTTCTTTCTCTATCAGCGGTGACGATTCTGCTACAGTCGCAAAAACTGAAACTGCTTTTAATTACAAACTAAATACAACAAAAGCGTCTACTTTATCAATTAAAGCCACTTCTAAGACTTTAGGTGAAAGCAAGTCAATAACCAAACAAGTAAAGGTTTACGATACAACCGATGAAGGTATCGCTGCATTTATTGGAGAAAATACTTGGGTGACCGCACCCAATGGAAGTATTACTTCAATCTCGTTTGGTTATAAAAAGGGTGCAAGTGGAACTTTTGAAATGGTTAATATGAAGAAGGCAAATATAAAGGGTACTTACACCGTCACGGATGGAGCAATTTCAATAGAAATTACCGAAAATCCAAATAAAGAGACTAGAATAATACTAACGAAAATTGAATACACCCCTGGAAGAGGCGATCTCGTTGTAACTGCCGGGCGTGACTGCGTCTTACAAAACTAGGAGTTCATATGGATAAAAAATTATTAATTATTTCATTGCCCCTTCTAACTTTATTAGTAGGTTGCAATGAGCCAACTTCTTCCTCCTCTCCTATTTCTAGCGAACCCATATCTTCAAAATTAAACCAAGAAACCCAATTAGAAGAAACTCTAGAAAAGCTAAAAGAAGGATATAAATTAGAAGTACTTTATAGCCAACATGTTAAAGTTGCTTCAGGAAATGAATCGGAAAGTGATTTCTTTAAATTACTAGACATATCCGCTAGCAAAGACATTTATAGATCAACTTCCTATAAAGAAGTAACGGACGTATCTCTTGTTAATAAAGATTCTTTTGTTAATGATATTTCTTATAGCAATAAGAACGGAAAACTAGTCGAATCTAGGTTGACTGTAGAAAATGCGATTGAAGATAAGCAAATCGTTGATTCTTCTTCATCTCCTATTACTTGGGTTGATTCTAATCTAGATAACTTCTTTGGAGTCTTTAATTTTGTTTCACTAGAAAAGAATGAAAAAGGCAATTATATCTATAAAGGAAAGATAAATGCCTTACAAAGACATAAAATAGCAGCCCAGTTACTAGGAATAGATGAATCAGGCCGCGCGATTAATGAAATTAGCTTTAGTTTTGAAGGCGAAAATCTTTATCTAAATGTTAAATTCGATACATACCGAACTAATATTTTAGGAGGTATGGCCGCAGTTGATGTTACAGATAATATCAAAGCCAAAATCATTAAAGCAGGTGAAATAGCTATCCCAGTAAGCAAAATCGAAAAAGAAGAAGATAAAACTTTTGTTGACGCTTTTAAGAAGCTACAAAACCTTAACTTCAAAACTACTGCTAAAAATTATGAAATCAAATATAAAGATGGTAGGTATGAATTAGCTAGCAGCGCTTCTTGTCTAGTCTCTTCTTCATCAATTCAAACTACTATCAAAGACGAGAACGATAAGATAGTTTCTGATGATGTTTATTTTAAGACTGAACACGGGATGCAAAAGGCTGTTAAATTTGGCGAAGAATATTACGCTAGCTTAACTCCAATCGATAGAGCTATCTCCTCATATTTCCCAACCTACAAGATTTCTAGCGTATTCTTTAATAAAGAAGAAAATAAATATACCCTAGATAATGCATACACGGGGTTAATATCCTCTACTTATTTATTCTCTCCGTTTGTTAATGATGACATTAAGAATCTAGAGATTACAATAAGTGATTCTAGGATTGATGTTGTTTCAACTAGCGATGGTAACGGGACAACCGTATTTGGAGAAAAAGAAGAATTTAGCTACGAAGAAATCGGAACCCAAACTGATTTTGATTCTAGCGTAGTTAAATATGATTCTTCTACCTTATCATGGAAGAAAGTAATTAGAGATTCTTCTACTTATAAAAGGTTAGTATCAGAGGCCATAAACGAAGAGACATTAAATAAGATTCCTTTCTTTGGGGGAGTTTATGTAGAGGCTAAATATGTTGAATCTGGTTTCTCTTATCCATATTTATCAGTAACAGTAAATAACCAAACCCAGGCACAGGAATTAGAAACTAGATATGATGCCGCTCTTCCTTTGGCAGGATTTAAACTTAATAAAGAGACTGACGCATATGAAATAAGTGTTGGAAGTGAAACACTTCAAGTAGTCCCTGTAGCACAGGCAATGCAAGATTTATCAGGAAATACTTCATATGTATTTGCCTTGATCTTAAATAAAATAAGCAAATAACTAGCATAATAATGATTAAGGGCAGGATTAACTGCTCTTTTTCATTTTAGACATCTATGTTTTGAAAAAGCGTTATAATAAGTCCGTGTTAAAAAGACTTTGTATTAATAACCTTGCAATTATCTCCAATATAGATTCGACATTCGAAGATGGTTTTAGCGTCCTTACAGGCGAAACCGGGGCTGGCAAAAGCCTTGTAATCGATTCGCTTTCCCTCCTTTTAGGAAGCAGGGCCTCAACTGAATTAATTAGAAAAGGAGAAGAAAAGGCTATCGTAAAAGGTTATTTCGAAGTTAATAAGCCCCAACTAGAAGCCTTGTTCTTAAAATTAAACATCCCTTATAACCAGGGTGAAATAGAAATAGAAAGAGTAATAGGTAGAAATAAGAGTTACATAAAGGTTAATAACACCCCTACTAGCTTAATTGATTTATCTAAAATCGCTCCCTATTTAGCAGACATCCACTCCCAATTCGATTTTGAAAAGATATTAAACGAAGATAATTATCTAGGTATCATAGATGGGTTTTCTTTTGATTTAATTTCATCTTATAAAGAAAAATATAAAGCTGCCCTGAATCAATATAAAGTTGCTAAAGAAGCCTATTCATCATTATTAGACAAGCAAAGGCAAATCGATTCCAATTATGATTTCTATTTATATCAATATAACGAATTGAAGCAAATGGATTTAAAAGAAGATGAAGAAAAGCAAATCCAAG
>URTN01000098.1 GCA_900550795.1 uncultured Mollicutes bacterium | reverse complement strand
GTATCATATAAGGGCTAAAAGGAGGAATTAGACATGGATGAAATTAAACCTAGAAGCGGGAATTTGAGTTGGGATGAATATTTTATGGGTATTGCATCTTTATCTAGCCTCCGTTCTAAAGACCCATCCACCCAAGTAGGCGCTTGCATTGTCGATAATAACAACAAGGTTGTTTCTATTGGATATAATGGAATGCCACGTGGAGTAGATGACAATAAGATTCCTTGGGGACATGGAGAAGGGTTAGATTCAAAATATCTCTATGTTTGCCATGCTGAATTTAATGCGATATTGAATACTAGGAATGGCAGTGCACTTTCTGGGTGCAAGATTTATGTCACTTTATTCCCTTGCAATGAATGTGCAAAAGCAATTGTCCAAGTAGGCATAAAAGAAGTTATATATCTAGATGATAAATACCATGATAGTACTGAAACAACTGCCTCTAGGAAGATACTAGATATGGCAGGAGTTCGCTATAAACCATATAAAGGGAGAAAGTTAATTATCAATGTGGGGCAATAGAGGTTTCTTCTATAGATTGGTACTAGTCATTATTTGCTTCCTTTTGGCTGGGCTTCCATTTTTAATCCCTTTATCTACGGATAAAAATAGTCCTTCCTGGGTTATTTATACTGCTGTTGGAATTTATTGCGGGTTATTCATAATCTGCGAAGTCGGATTAGAGGCCTATATCTATTTAAGAAAAAAGAAAAAGAAAGATGAATGAAGTAGTTTCGCTTAAAAATATATCGTTTTCCTATAACGAAGAAAAAGTGACTCTTTCAGGAGTCTCTTTTGATGTAGCCCCATCTTCTTATTGTTGCATCATCGGGCATAATGGAAGTGGTAAGTCTACTTTAGCCAAGCTTATTGTAGGGCTTCTTTCTCCTAATGAAGGAGAGATTTATCTTTTTGGGAAGAAACTAGAAAAGAAATCATTAAAAGAATTAAGAAGAAAGATGGGAATTGTCTTTCAAAACCCAGATAACCAATTTGTGGGATCTACTGTTGAAGATGATATAGCTTTTGGATTAGAAAATAGAAATATCCCTAGGGAAGAAATGGTTAAAAGAGTTGATTATATCCTAGATAAAGTTGGGATGAGCGATTTTAGAAGCCATGAACCTTCATCTTTAAGTGGGGGGCAAAAACAAAGAGTTGCCATTGCAGGTGTACTTTCTTTAGGTGTCGATTTAATTATCTTTGATGAAGCTACCGCGATGCTTGATCCAAAAGGAAAGAAAGAAATAAGGGAATTAATCTCTTCCTTAAGAAAAGAAAATCCAAATCTAACTATTATTTCTATTACACATGATGTAGAAGAGGCTAACCAATCAGATTATGTCTATGTAATTAACGATGGCAAGTTATTTAGCCAAGGCAAACCAAACGAAGTCTTTTCCCATGTAGATGAATTAAGGGAAATTAAGCTAGATGTCCCGTTTTTCTATTCCCTTAAGCACGAATTAATTAAAGAAGGATTAGAAATACCTTCCTCGATTAAAAATGAAGCCGAATTGGAGGAATATTTATGCCGATAGATATTTCTTCTCTTTATTACATATATAATCCAAAGACCCCATTAGAGCATAAGGCTTTAAATGGAATTGATTTAAAAATAGATGATGGGGATTTTCTTGGTATTGTTGGACGTACTGGATGTGGCAAATCTACTCTTATCCAGCATCTAAATGCTTTATTAGTACCTACTTCAGGAATTATAAAAGTCGATGAATTTGTTAATTCTAGCGAGAAAAAGAAATCCACGAAAAAGATGTCTCCATTAAGAAAAAGAGTGGGTCTAGTCTTTCAGTTTAGCGAATACCAATTATTTGAAGAGACTGTCTTAAAAGATGTTGCCTTTGGACCTAAAAACTTTGGAAGGAAAAAAGACGAGGCTATAGAAGATGCAAAGAAAGCCCTTTCTCTAGTTGGATTAGATTCTTCTTTCTATGAACGTTCTCCATTTGAATTATCTGGAGGAGAGAAAAGACGTGTCGCTATTGCAGGTATTTTAGCCATCAAGCCTAAATATCTAGTCGTAGATGAACCTACATCCGGATTGGATCCGATGGGTGCGAAAGAGATGATGGATCTGTTCTCTAAGATTCATGATGAAGGGACTACTATTATTTTAGTAACCCATGATATGGATATCCTTCTTTCTTATTGCAATAAGGTAGTTGTAATGGAAGAAGGAAAGATAATTAGGCAATGTTCCCCAAATTCTCTATTTGATTTTGATTGCGAAGCATATTCATTAGAAACCCCCAAAGTACTTTCTTTTGCCTCCTGTTTAAAGGGTGATGGAATGAAGCTAGATCTAAATTCCGTTAAGGACGTGTCATCGTTATCTAAAGAAATAATCAAAGCAAGGAGAATAAAATAATGGCCTCTTTTGCTATCGGAAGATATGTTCCATATAATTCATTCTTACATAAATTAGACGCAAGAACAAAAATAGCTGCGACTATTTTGCTTATGGTTGCATTGTTCATGGATTATCCAACTTGGTCAATGAGAGCCTTGATGGGTGGAATATTATTTATTGTATTAAGTATCCTTCTATATGTTTCAAAGATGAAGATTAGTTCTATCTTGTCTTCATTGAAAAGCATGTGGTTCATGGTTATATTCCTTCTTATTATCTATATCTTGGTACCTAAGGAAAATAACACACTCGGTGTCGCCTTTTCCATCAATGGGTTTGTAGTTTATTATGATTCCTTTGCAGAAGCTGCACGTATCATTATGCGTTTAGTCATGATGATAATGATAACAATGATATTAACTGCGACTACTAGACCCCTAGATTTAACTTTTGCCTTGGAATGGTATATGTATCCATTAAGGGTATTCCATTTCCCTGTATCTGAAATTGCGATGATGCTTTCGATTGCCTTAAGATTTATTCCAACTTTATTAGATGATGCCGATAGGATAATGAAAGCGCAGTCTAGTAGAGGCGTTGATTTTAAACATGGCAAATTAAAAGAAAAGATAGTAGGTATTACATCATTGATTATTCCTTTGTTTGTCTCTTCCTTTATTAGAAGTGATGAGCTAGCTTCTGCCATGGAATGTAGGGGATATGATCCAAGAGAAAAAAGAAGCCGTTATAGGGTTTATAAATTCTATTTCGGTGATATTCTTTCCATTATATTTGTTATAGCTTTAGTTGCTCTAATTATGACTATTTCCATTACTAAGTTCGATATATTTGGTTTCTTTGGGGTAAATGCCTTATGAAACATTATCTAGGCACAGTTGCCTATAGGGGAACTGCTTATTCAGGATTCCAAAGGCAAAGCAGCTTAAGGACCATACAAGGTGAATTAGAGAGGGCATTAAGCACTTTAAATGATTCTCCTAGCCAAATAAAAGGGGCTGGGAGAACTGATGCGAAAGTCCACGCGAAAGGCCAGACATTTTCTTTCTACGCCCATGATATCAAGGATTTTGATAAATATATAAATATCTTCAATAGCCTTCTTCCTGATGATATTGCCATTCTTTCTATAAAAGAAATAGATGATAGCTTTGATGCACGTCATTCTTGCTCTGGCAAAAAATATGAATATAGATTTTGTTTTGGCAAGAAAGATCCTTTTGAGTCTGAATATGAAGCCTATTTAGGAAATAGGGATTTTGATGTAGATGCATTTATGGATGCCTATGATGTATTTTTGGGTGTCCATGACTTTAAAAATTTCACGACAAAAAAAGAAGATAAAGACAATTTCATTAGGGACATATATCAAATTAAGCCTACTTATGATCCTAGTAGAAAGGCTATATCAGTATTATTTTATTCAAATGGATTCATGACTTATCAAATTAGGTTGATGGTAGGAGCCTTATTAAAAGTTGGCTTTAAAAAGATGAGCAAAATAGATATAAAAGAAAGGCTAGATTCTCCTAAAAGGAATATATTTTCCTATAAGGCAAAAGCAGAAGGCCTAACTTTAATGGAAGTAATTTATGGATAATCTTGAATATAATTACCATACCCATACATCTAGGTGCGGGCATGCATTTGGAAAAGATGAAGAATATGTTTTAAATGCGATTAAGCAAGGATATAAACGTATTGGATTTTCTGACCATGTTATCTTGCCAGGGGTTGTTCAACCTGGAATGAGAGGAGATCCTTCTTTATTAGATGATTATATTTCTTCAGTTAATTATTTAAGAGATAAATACAAAGATAAAATCGAGATAAAACTAGGTTTTGAATGTGAATGGTACGGGGATAAATTCAAATCTTATTATGAATCTTTATTAAAAGAAAAAGGC
>URTN01000097.1 GCA_900550795.1 uncultured Mollicutes bacterium | reverse complement strand
GCTAATTACAACAGATGGTTAAATTCTTCTAAAGTTTCTAAAGAGGATAAATTGGTTTTGCTTTCAATGAATGAGCAAGAAAAGGCCGATGCATTCTATAAAGATGCAGAATTCGGCACAGGTGGAATGAGAGGAATACTTGGCCCTGGAACGAATAGATTAAATGAACATACAATAACTAGGGTTGCCATTGCCTTTGGATTATTCGTTAAGAAGACATATGAAAATGCTTCTAGAAAAGGAATAGTCATCTCTCATGACAATAGACATTTTTCTAGGGAATTTACTTTATTAAGCGCAAGAATACTTAATCAAATGGGTATCAATACCTATATATTTGATGATTTACGTCCTACTCCCGAATTATCTTTTGCAGTTAGGGAATTAGGTTGCGTTGGTGGAATTATGGTTACCGCTAGCCATAATCCAAAGCAATATAACGGCTATAAGGTTTATGATGATACTGGCTGCCAATTAGTTCCAGATACCATTCAACCAATGCTAGATATCCTTAAGGAACTTCCAAACGAATTGGATGTAGTCATTCCTTCTAGCGAAGTTAAGGGAATAAACAAGGTAATCCCTACATCTTTGGATGATAAATATTGCGATTTGGTTTTAGGATGTCAAATTCATCCTGAATTAGATAAAAAAGGATTTAAGGTTATCTATTCTCCTCAACACGGGGCTTCTTATGAATCGGCCTTAAAAGTGTTCTCTAAAGCTGGGTATGAAATAATCCCGGTTAAGGAACAATGCATCCATGATCCTGATTTTGGGGCGACTAAATCACCTAATCCAGAAGTGGCATCTGCCTGGGAACTTGAACTTGAATATGCTAAAAATAACCATGCCGATTTATGTGTCATGACTGATCCTGATGGGGATAGATGTGGTTTAGCATATCTTTCAAGCAAAGGAAATTATGAAAGATTGACCGGAAACCAATCTGGTGCCTTGTTAATCGATTACCTTTTCTCTAATTACCTTGAATTAGGGATAATGCCAAAAGACCCAGTCATGTATGATACGATTGTCACTTCTGATCTAGGAAGAGAAGTGGCTAGGCATTATGGAGTTAAAGTTGAATCCTTCCTTACTGGATTTAAATATATCGGAGAAAGAATCCATCATTATGAGTTATTAGGCAATGGACTAACTTTTGTTTTTGGCTATGAAGAATCATATGGATGTCTAATAAAGCCTTTCGTTCGTGATAAAGACGGGGTACAGGCAATTCTACTTTATTCTGAAATGGCTTTATATTATAAAAGGAAAGGCTTATGCCTGGATGAAGCATATAAGAATCTAGAAGAAAGATTTGGATATCATTTTGCTACCTTAAAAGATGCCTATTTTGAAGGTATGGAAGGTAATCAAACCATGGCTAGGTTAATGAAGGAACTACATGAAACCCCGTTAACTGAATTAGCAGGATTAAAGATTTCTTCGATTGAAGATTATCTACATGATGTCATTACTTATAGCGATGGCAAGAAGGAAGATATCGTCGGATTACCAGTTTCTGATGTTCTTAAATATAGATTTGAAGATGGTTCAACACTAGCTATTAGGCCTAGTGGGACTGAGCCAAAAGTCAAATTCTATATAGAGACTAAAGGAAAAACCGATTCCAATTTAGAAACAAAAGCTGCCTCAATTTATAAAGGCATCATGTCTAAACTTGGCTTAGAGGTTAAATAAATCAATTAAAGTTAGGGCAACGCCTTCCTGGTCGTTGCCTTTTTTTGTTATTGGGAATCTATCTAATAATGTTTTTGATTTAGCGTTTTTCATGGCAAAAGAAGTGCCGCATACTTCTAGCATCGATAAATCATTAAAAGAATCCCCAAAGGCAATCCTATTTTCTTTATCTATATTATATATAGAGGCAATATATTCAATCGCATTACCTTTATTCACGTTTTCGATATAGAGCTCGCTATAGAAACGGTTTCTCCAATGACGTAATTTGATGTTGCCAAGATTAGAGGTTAATTCGTTTAGTTTTTCTCTATCTTTTTTATGTGTTTTAAAAACGGCAGAGAAAACTCCTTCGGTAGGAAAAGAATCAATCTTACCAAATTTGGTAATTATCCCTTCATAAGGAAAATAACGTTTTAGATATCTATCTTCTTTTGATGCATATAGATAATTTGAATCATCTAGGATGGAAGAGATAAATGTATCCTTTCCTTTTTCCAATATTTCTAAGGCAATTTTAGAGGGGATAGAAAATTCTTTGCTAGGAAAAGAAGGGTCAAAAGGAGAATAAATATAAGCCCCGTTATAGGAAACTAAAGGAGCATTGCAACCAATGCGATTATATACAGGAAGTAGTGATCTAGTAGGCCTTCCTGATATCAAAACAACTACATGCCCCCTTTGGATTAACTTCTGCAATACGTTTTTTGATAATTCGCCTAAAGATTCATCTTTCCTTAACAAAGTTCCATCTAAATCGATAGCGATTAATTTATTCTTCATCTATATCTAGTAATCCGACAGCGTGTTTTACTCTTGCTAATGTTTTTGAAGCGACAGCTTTGGCTTTTTCTCTTCCTTGTCTTAATACTTCAATATATTCCTTACTATCAAGGAAGTGGTGGTATCTAGCTTGGAATGGTTCGATTTCTTCAATGACAGCATCAGCGACCGCTTTCTTAAAATCGCCATACCTATAATCTTTAAATAATGCCTCAGCCTCTTCGATACTTATTTCCTTTAAAGCGGCATATATTGTTAATAAGTTAGAGATACCAGGCTTATTTTCCTTATCATATTTGACTTCACTTCCTGAATCAGTGACGGCAGACATGATTTTCTTTCTGATTGTTTTTAAATCATCTAGAAGGAAAATATCTCCTTTTGGATCGGATTTGGACATTTTTACACTTGGGTTAGTTAATGACATAATCCTAGCCCCGACTTTATTCATTTGGTATTTTGGTTCGATTAATGTATTTTCTCCATACCTAGAATTCATTCTCTTTACTAAGTCTCTAGTAAGTTCGACGTGTTGGACTTGATCTTCTCCAACTGGAACAATGTCGGCATCATAAAGAACGATATCTGCTGCCATTAAGACTGGATAGGCGAATAACCCCAATCCAATCGCAGATTCTTTCATCTTGGCTGATTTATCTTTGAACTGTGTCATCCTAGATAATTCGCCCATGTATAGGTAGTTTTGCAATATGGCATTTAATTCAGCGTGTTCAGAAACGCTAGATTGCAGGAATATCGTTGTTTTCTTTGGGTCTAATCCAGATGCTAGATAAAAACATGCTATATCCCTAGTGTTGTTATTTAAAAACTGTGGGTCAATCGGCAAAGTTAAGGCGTGGAGATCTGCAATAAAGATGAATACCTCTCCTTGGTCTTGGAAATCCTTAAAATGCTTTAAAGCCCCGATATAATTTCCTAATGTTAAATTTCCTGTTGGTTTAATCCCAGATAGAATACGTTTCATAAAATCCTTCTTTCAGGAGATATTTTACACGATAAACAATAAATGTTTATAGGGACATAATTCATTCGTAATAATTTCTTTTATCATTTTACTTGCATGGATAAAGAAATATGTTAAACTAACAAAGATTAAGTAATCTTAACTTAATTCATTTCCTTTCAAATTAAGAAGGGCTACTGTGGCTGGTGGCCCTTTTTAACTAATAAAATAGGGAACCCGTGTATCTAAATTGGCTGAATTTATGTTACTAAGAATATTTGTCTTCGAATTATTGTTAATGAAAGGAATGATACTTACCAAGATTTTTTATTTGAGTTTCCCCATTTTACGTCATAAAAAATGATTTTTCTGTTTATTTTTTGGTCGTCATGAATTGTTTTGTGCCGTGTCAACCGAAAGGTTATTCTAATAAATTAGAATAGGGTTAGTTGCCTAGCCTTTTTCCTATGCTCGATCTGCTGCTTTGACTTTATCCCCATTTCCTTGTGGCCCAGCAATGTCTTTATCCCCGAGAGGAGCTGGTAGAATTTTATGTATGCGTCATCGCCCTTCAAATGCTTTGACATCGATATCAGGCACTTGTACAGTTCCGAATTCCCCTCGATGAGGCACGACATTATGGTTATTGCCGCATCAAGGCACATCGTAAGGTTGTTAATCCTGTTTAGCGACCTTACCCTGAAATCCTCGAAGTTGAACCCGCATTTCTTGAACCTGAACTGCTCCTCTATCTTCCATCTCGATACATAGTTCATGACCACGGATACCACATCCGACTTCGACTTGATTGGCCTGTTTGTAAGCAGTGTCATCGGCTCGCTCGATTCGCCAAGGTAGCAGTAGACGGCAAAGTA
>URTN01000096.1 GCA_900550795.1 uncultured Mollicutes bacterium | reverse complement strand
AAATTTAATTTAAAATTATCAAATTCTTTTA
The DNA here is from genome assembly GCA_900550795.1 of uncultured Mollicutes bacterium. GTDB lineage: Bacteria > Bacillota_I > Bacilli_A > RFN20 > CAG-826 > Alloenteromonas. The sequence goes on along the minus strand of URTN01000096.1, from coordinate 4,301 downwards.
ATTCTATCTTTAGATAGGGTATATTATCTCTTGCTGTAAAGGAAAACTTATGAAAAATACATTAAAAAATTTAGACGATTGCAAAGTCGAAATTACCGTTGAGGTCCCAACTGATACCTGGACCGCCGCTCAAAAGAAGGCCTTTAGCAAACTTGCTAGCAATGTCTCTCTTCCTGGTTTTAGGAAAGGACATGCTCCAGAAGCCATGCTAAAAAGCCATATCGATCCTAACAAGGTTCTTGATCAAGCTATCAATGACATCCTTCCAACTGTCTATGCCGAAGTCATTACCGAAAACAAGGTCGAACCATTCTATCGCCCAGATGTCGATGTCACTAAGATTAGCGATACCGATTTAACATTAAAGTTTGTCGTCACTCTTGCTCCAAAGGTTACTTTAGGTGCTTATACAGGCTTACATGCCGAAAAAGAAGTTGCCTCTGTTACTGATGAAGAAGTTAATAAAGACATCGAATCTAGACTAAATGGCTTAGCCGAATTAGTCGTTACTGACAAAGCTGCCGAAAAAGGTGACACTGTCGTTATCGATTTCGAAGGATTTATCGATGGAGTTGCTTTCGAAGGTGGAAAAGCCGACAACTATTCTCTTGAATTAGGTTCAAATTCCTTTGTTCCTGGATTCGAAGATGCCTTAATCGGAGTCAAGGCCAATGAAAACAAAGATGTTGAAGTTACCTTCCCAACTCAATATGTCAAAGAATTAGCTGGAAAGAAAGCCGCCTTCAAATGCTTTGTCCACGAAGTCAAGAAGAAAGTCATCCCTGAATTGAATGATGAAACTGTTGCTGACTTGAACTTAGAAAACGTCAAGACCGTTGATGAATTAAAAGAATTCTCCAAGAAGAATCTATTAGAAAGAAAAGTCAATCAAATCGAAAACAAGTATTACAATGATATCTTTGCCCAAATCGTTGATAATTCTACTGTCGAAGTTGCTTCTAACATCATTGATGCCGAAGCCAATGCTTCCTTAGAAAACCTAAAGAAACAAGTCGAAGGCAATGGACTTACTTTTGAACAATATAAGGAAATTACAGGCAAAACCGAAGAAACCTTAAAGGAAGAAATGAAAAAGGAAAGCCTAAAGAATATCAAGGGCTACCTCGTATTGAATACTCTTGCTGCCAAGGAACATCTTCTTCTAGATGATGCTGAATTCGATGTCGAATTAGCTAAGATGGCCGATACTTACAAGATGAGTGTCGAAGACTTAAAGAAAGCCCTTGGAAATAACTTGAGCGGATTTAGGGAAAATATCGTATCCGGCAAAGTTAGGAAATTCGTATTAGAAAACAATAAATAACCTTATATAAATATATAATAGGGGATGTTCCCTATAAGAAAGGAGGCTCTTATGCCAGAAAATGAAACTTTAGATAAAGTCTCTTCCTCAATTACCCTTCCTCTTCTTATTGTCAGAGCATTAGTTGTATTCCCTTTGATGAGCGAGGATATCGAGGCATCAAGGGAATTTTCTATCAATTCGATTAATGAATCTTTGACTAAGAATACCTCAGACATCATTCTTGTCTCCCAAAAAGAAGAGAAAATAGATAATCCTGAATTCAAGGATATATTTGATGTTGGCTCCTTATGCAAGATCATTACTTCTTCTAAAGTCGATAATGTCAGCAAGATTAGAGTTGTTGCTTCAAAAAGATTTAGGATTGATTCCATTTTCCTTAAAGATGGAGCCTATTTTGCAACCGGAAATATTCTAGAAGATGAAAATGAGAATGCCTATGATGAAATAGAGACAGTCAAGAAAATTGTTGATTTCATCAGCGCAAACCCAAATATTACCCGTTCGATGCCTAGATCTACCATATCTAGTTTTAGTAAGGGTATACCTCCTTCGACTTTAGCTGACCAATTGGCATCTTTCCTTCCTTTAGATATAAAGCAAAGGCAAAAGGTATTAGAAGAAACTAGTGTCGACAAGAGACTTAAATTAATATTAGGTTTCCTTATAGACATGAAGACTTCTTTAGAAGTTGATAGAGAACTTGATGATAAAGTTCGTCGCAGTGCCGAAAAGACCCAAAAGGATTATTTCCTTAGGGAAAAGATGAAGGCCATTAGGCAAGAACTTGGCGATAATGAAGACGGGACTAGCTTTGAGGATAAGATTCTTTCTAAATTACAGAAGAACCCATATCCAGAAAACATTAAGGCCAAAATCAAAAACGAATTGAAGCGTTACCAGATGATGCCTGAATCTTCTCTTGAATCATCTTTGATCATGTCTTATATTGAGACTTTAATCTCGGTTCCTTGGTTTGAAAAAAGCGAGGACGACATGGATTTAAATCATGTCAAGGAAGTTCTTGATGAAGACCATTATGGATTAGAGAAAGTTAAGAAGAGGATTATAGAATATCTAGCCGTCAAGAAGATGACTGGCAATCTAAAAGCCCCGATTCTTTGCTTCTATGGTCCGCCAGGATGCGGCAAGACTAGTCTAGGCAGGAGTATTGCTAAAGCCTTGGGAAGGAAATTCTTCAAGACTGCCTTGGGTGGTATTTCTGATGAAGCCGAAATAAGGGGTCATAGAAGGACTTATGTTGGTTCAATGCCAGGGAGAATTATCCACGGGATGATTAAATCCGGCACGACTAATCCAGTTTTCCTTTTAGATGAAATAGATAAAGTAGGTGGATCAAATTATAAAGGCGATCCTAGCAGTGCCCTTTTAGAAGTCCTTGATCCAGAGCAAAACTTTGCCTTTAACGACAATTATATTGAAGAGCCTTATGATTTAAGCAATGTATTGTTTATCTGCACGGCTAACTATATCGAAAATGTTCCAGCTCCACTTAGGGATAGGCTTGAATTAATCGAAGTCCCTTCCTATACAGAGCTAGAGAAAATTCAGATTGCTAATGGCTTCCTTATCCCAAAGCAAATAAAGTTAGCAGGATTAAAGGAATCTGACATCGAATTTGAAGAAGGCTCGATCAAGACTTTGATTGAACATTATTCAATGGAAGCAGGGGTTAGACAGCTTGAAAGGCTAATTTCTTCGCTTTGCCGCAAGGCTGTAGTAGAAATTCTTACCGATAAAGATGTCTCTAGACCTATTAAAATCGATAACGACAAGATACATAAATACCTTGGCGTCGAGCTTTTTGAAGGTACTAAAAAGGAAAAAGAACCTCAAGTTGGTGTTGTAACTGGACTTGCCTATACTGAGTTTGGAGGGGATATCCTTCCAATTGAAGTTACCTATTTTAAAGGTAAGGGCGGTTTGGTTTTGACTGGTAAATTAGGGGACGTCATGAAAGAAAGTGCGACTATCGCGCTAGATTATGTCCGTGCCAATTCGAAAAAATATAACATCGACGATGAGATATTCCAGTCCAATGACATCCATATCCACGTTCCTGAAGGAGCCGTCCCTAAGGATGGTCCTAGTGCTGGGGTTGCCATTACCTGTGCGATTATTTCTTGCTTGACCCATAAAGAAGTTTCTCCAAATGTCGCCATGACTGGAGAAGTTACTTTAAGGGGAAAGGCCCTACCTATTGGGGGATTAAGAGAAAAATCTTTGGCTGCTGCTAGAAGCGGAATCAAGGAAATCATTGTTCCTATAGATAATAAGAAAGATGTTGAGGAACTTCCTGAAGAAGTTAAGAAAGTCTTGAAGATTACCTATATGAAATGCGTCGATGATGCCTTAGCTAGGATATTTGTAAACAAATAATTATGGTTGATTTCAAGAAAGTAAAATTTGTTACTTCCTGTGTTGATGTTTCTTCTTCCCCAAAAGATAACATCCCTTGCTTATTGATACTAGGTAGGTCTAATGTAGGCAAATCCAGTCTAATAAATGCCTTGGTAGGCCAAAAAATAGCCTTCTCTAGCAAAAAGGCAGGAAAGACTAAATTATTGAATTATTTTCTAATTGACAATAAATTCTATCTAGTCGATTCTCCTGGATATGGTTCAACTGGATATGCAACCAAAGATACAATCCAATTCTCCTCAATGGTCGAATCTTTCTTAGATCATTCTAATTGCAAGGGCATTATCTTGCTTTTGGATCTAAGAAGAACTTTAGGAGAAGATGATGTTGCCTTTATTAGGTATCTAGAGAATTCAGGCCATGATATCGTTACTATCATTACTAAAGCCGATACCTTAAACCAATCTAGCCTTCATAAAGCCAAGATGGAAGCTATTAGGGTTGGGTTAAATGAACCATTGTTCTCAGATCTAACCTCAAAATCATTAACAAAGATTAGAGCTAGCATCGCTTCCTTAATTTCTAAATAAAATTG
>URTN01000095.1 GCA_900550795.1 uncultured Mollicutes bacterium | reverse complement strand
GATTAAAAGATTTGACTCCTGAAGTTCTTGCCGAATTCGATCAATATCTTGCTGACTATGTTTATGACAAAATTTATTCTGAATTAAGTAAGAAAGAACAAGAAATATTGCATGGCTTTAAAGAAGATAGACCTATGAAAATTGAGGAACTTAGCTTAGCTTCTAATATTGATTCTAAAATCATCAGTGTCTATCGCGATAGATTAATTAAAAGAGGAATTTTGTATTCTCCTGCTTATGGATATATAGAAATAACATTACCTAGATTCATTAATTATTTGGATACTAAATACATATAATTTCTAGCTAACTAAAATTATGAAAAAATAAGTGCTCCTAGTCTTTTAATTTGGCGGTTTATATTGAAACATTCTATATGTTAAAATTTATTTAGTAACAAGGAGTTTTATATGCGCTATACAAAACTTAGAATAGATTTTAAATATGGACCAAAAGATCGCTTTTATCGAGTGATATTGGTAAAAGGGAATCCCAATTTATTTAAATTAGGTATTGCAATTGGAACTATTTTAGGGGCAGTCTTCGAACATTGCTTTCTGATTACAGTTAGAAAAGATTCTATTTCTTATGTCATGTCCCCATTTATGGAAGAGCCATTGAACGGTTATAAATATTTAGGCAATCATAAATTTAAGGAACTCCCTGATGAATTTGATTTCGAATACGATACAGGCGATGGGTATGATTTTACCTGCAAGAAAGAAAAGGAATTGGTAGAGTTCAATTCTGATAAAGAATATATAATCCTAGAAGGAAAAGGACAGGGGATATGGGAGGACAACATCCATACTCTTTTCAAACTATTTAATAACGAGATAGACCCTGATTTGAATGAAAATGATGATGCGAAGGGAATTTATAAACCCTGGAACTGCTTTATAAACAAGTTTAGTGATTTCGATTTGCCTTTAGATATCAAAAGAGAAAACAAGGCTTTCGACAAAGTGTTCGACCTTAATTACCGTGAGTTGAAAAAGGCAGATAAAGAATATGCAGAGGTAAATAATATAGACTTGTTAGATTATGATGAATCAAGAGACATTGCTTTCTATTTATTGAATATATGGATTGATGAAATAGAAGAACAAATCAAAGAAAATAAAGATGTAAAATCCGTATTTGAAGCCATTTCTAAGAAAAAAGATGAGTTTATTGCGAAAGAGCTTATGGCAGTGCAATTCTCCAAGTACTGCTTTGAAATAAGAAAGAAAAAGATTTCTTTTGATGAAAAAGAATATTTAAGAAGATTAGATAATTTATCTAACGGGATTCCTAATTCTTTCTAAAGGAAGACAAATTTAATTATCTTCTTTGGCTTCCTTTCTAACATCGCTAGGAAGAACGCCTTTAATCTTTTTAAATACGCGCACGAAATAGTTATAGTCAATAAATCCATAGCGTTCTGCTATTTCGACTAGAGTATTTTCGCTATACCTAATATCGTTATAGGCCCTATCGACTTTATATTTAAGGATATATTTTTTAGGAGTGGTACCTGAATATAGTTTTACCACCCTTTCTAATTGCTTATGTGAAAGGAATAATTCTTTACAAATATTCTCAACTCTTATGCTTTCATTTAGGTGCTTATTGATATAGGGGTCTAGCTCTTTTTCTAGAAAGTTATCTTTTGAGGCGATTAATTTTGTGGTTTTAGCGTAATTAAGAATGATAGTAATCATGTCTATAATCGATTGGTATTTATTGATGCTAAATGAAGGAATGGCTTTATATTTTTTTATCAAATTCTTTTCATCTTTTTTGAATAGGTAGCAATACTCTTTTATGTGTTCGATATTTTCTTTGTATTTCTTTGGATCCCTAAATGGTCCAATCAAAATATAGAAGGAACTTTTAGCATCTACTGAGAATTTTAGGATGATTTCAACTAATCCAAAATGGCAATAATAATAGAATGGTTCGTCTTGTTTCGTTATTTTTTCGATGGCAAGTTTGTCGCTTATAGCACATTTTTTCCTTACATCATCTTTTATAAACATACAAAAAGGAAAGATATTTAGGTTTCTAGCGTCGCTAGAAGTGCCGTTCTCATCGAATATTGATACGTTTGCTTTGATTAGCAATGATAACGAAGAGAGCAACTTGGAGAGTACTTTGAAATTATATTCAATCATATCTAAAGTATATCTTAATAGAAATATAAAACAAACATTTTTAGCGGCTAAAAAATGCTATTAAACGTTAAAATAGTATCTTTCTATTTGCTTAATATTTTGAAACAATATTACCATGGATGCCTTAACCAAAAAGCAAATCAGAAAAAGAGGTCGTTATTTTCGTCATCGTGCTTTTTCTTCTTCCGCTTTGAAGCAGAAAATCATTACATGGTTCATTTTTATTTTGTTTTTGGCATATGCAATTTCTTTAATTTATCCATTTGTCTATTTAATGATTAATTCCTTTAAATCTCCTAATGAATTTATTGGAGGTTATGACCCTATTACTGATACAAGGATCTATCCAAATTATTTTTGGTTTACATCTAATCCAACAATCCAAAACTTCATAGATGCTTTTAATAAAATAAGTGTTGGAAGCCAAGAGACGAATATATTACAGATGTTTCTTAATTCCATCTTTCTATCTTTAGGGGAGACTATTGTCTCAATGGCATTTACATGTATGGCAGCCTATGTATTGGCCAAATATACATTCAAGGGTAATAAATTGATATATACCATCGTATTGACTGCCTCATTTATTCCGGCTGTTGCAAGTTTGCCTGCAACTTATAAACTAATGAATGATCTTTCCTTGATGGGGACTTATTTTGGGATGATTATCCTAAACGCAAGTGCTTTTGGTGGTGCTTTCTTATATATACATAGTTATTTCAAATCAATCCCATGGTCTTTTGCAGAATCTGCAATGATGGATGGCGCTAGCGATTTTAGGATATTCAGGCAAATAATGGTTCCGTTAGCTAGAAATGGGGTTTTGACCTTTACCATTATTAGATTCTTGGGTTTCTGGAATGATTATTGGTATCCAAGCTTATTCTATTCAAATCGTCCAACTATTGCAGTTGGCATTGCGGGATTAGGGGATAGCGCCAATGCTTTCCCTGTTATTTGTGCTGCTATGGTATTAGCGGTATTGCCTGTATTGATTTTCTATGCGATTTTCCAAAAGAAATTAATGCTTAACACAATTGATGGCGGTCTAAAATAATATGAACAAGAACGATTTGGCATTATTAAAAGAAAAGAAGAGAAGAGATCGCCTTAAATTGATTTTCATATGGTCGATGCTTGCTCTTCCTTTGCTGCAATTCCTTATCTTTTTCGTCTATGTAAATCTATCTTCTATTATCATTTCTTTCCAAGATGGAGCTGGCAATTTTACTTTCTTGAACTACAAAAGCTTCTTTCAGGAACTATTTAGGGGAAACGACTATAATGGCTTTGAATTTAGGGATGCGATTATCTATTCATTCCTTTTGGGGATAAATGATGTATTGCTCGTATTTGTTTCTACTATTCTTGCTTACTTTATGTATAAGAAGATACCTGGCAAGAACTTCTTTAGGGTAGTTTTCTTCTTGCCATCTATTATCTCTATAACAATCTATGTTCTTGTCTATAAATTCATGCTCTCTCCTGAAAGTGGATTAGCCGGCAAACTTTTTCCAGATTATGGATGGTTAAACGATGGGACTTTGGCACAGAAATTCACGATTCCTCTTTATTGTCTTTGGGTTGGGACCGGATATAACATTTTGATTTTAGGTGGGGCGATGAGCAATATACCTACAGAAGTCATAGAAAATGCCAAGTTAGAAGGGGTATCTAGAAGAAGAGAATTATTCGATATCATCATTCCTTTGATTTGGCCGACTTTGATGGTGGCATTCCTAGGAAGCATTACAACCGTATTCACCTTATTTATACAAGTCAAGTTAATTACAAATGGTGCAGTTGGGACTAGGACAATTGCCTATTTGATTAATAACTTTACCGAACAGCAAAAACTAAATTATGCAGCAGCAATTGGAATATGTTTCACATTGGTGTCTATTCCTCTTGTGATTTTAATGAAACATTTACTAGAAAGGATTGGAAGAAAATGGGGATACAAATGAGGTCATTTATGAAAAAGAGAATTGTTTTACCTACGTTAGTTTGTCTAGGATTTGGATTGCCTATAGCTTTAACTAGTGTTAATCCAATAAATGTCGATGCGAGCCAAAAGAGCAAAGTATTGATTAATGATACTTTTAATAACAAGGCCAATGCTGGTGGTTTGGATAATGAGACTTGGAACGATAGATCTTCAAATAGAATCGCTCAGTCTAGTGAGGGGTCTTCTTATTTGACATTTAATAAAAGCAATGATGGTGGGGAAAGTTTAGGAC
>URTN01000094.1 GCA_900550795.1 uncultured Mollicutes bacterium | reverse complement strand
AAGGAAATCATAGGTAGCAACTTCTTCTATTTTCTTGATAGCAGGAATTGTGTTTTCTAATGAGAAGCCAAATAGTTGAATAGCATACGGGGTATCTAGCTTTGAACTTTTTAGATAATCCAAAGTCTTTTCATTCCCATATCTAATCCCGCAGTCAGAAACCATCTCGGAAAAAGAAAGGCCAACACCAAAAGGCTTCATGAATTCCCTATATGCAAGAGTTGTTATCCCTGCCATTGGGCCAAGCAATATTTTGTTAGATATTTCTATTCCGGCGACTTTCATAAGATAGAGTTATATAGAAAAGAAATTGCAAACGCAATCAAAACATTGCTAAACAAAGTGCCCATAATGTCCATTTTGCTTTAATTGCATTAAAATTTATATTGCATAAAATTCTTCTTGGCTCTATAAATCATACGTTTTAAAGGAGGTAAACCATGTTTAAAATGTTGAAATCTTTCCGAAAAAGAGACTGGATAGCTTTGTTCTTTATTATCGGATTAACAATAACTCAGGTTTGGTGCACGATAATGATGACCGATTATATGTCTAACATCATAAAGGCAATTATGTTTGTAGACTATAAGACAAACCCTGGACATATTAATGAACAGTTTGGCCAAATGTTTGAAGCTCTTGGCAATGACTGGGATGCGGTAATTGCCATTCTTAAATCCACGAATAGCCCGATGCTAGAAACTGCAGAAGCTATAAAAAATGCAAGCGTTAGTGATATCTGGTATTGGGGTGGCATGATGCTTCTTGTCGTAACTGGTTCAGTGGCATGTCAATTAGTCATATCCGTATTAGCGTCCATGATTGTAGCTAGTTTTGCCGTTACCACCAGGGACAAACTCAATAAGAAGATTTCATCATTCTCAATGGCGGAAATTAATAAATTCTCCACTGCTAGTTTAGTTACTAGAAGTACAAATGATATCGAACAAGTCCAAATGACTTACCTCATGATGATGAGAATGGTTTTTGCTGCTCCGGTAACTGCAATATGGGCCATATGCAAAATCCAATCTGCCTCCTGGCAATTAACAACTGCTACTGCTGTTGCAATTGTTGTCCTAGTAATTGCACTTACTATATTAGTTGTAACAGTCTTGCCTAAATTCAAGGTTGCCCAGAAATATGTTGATAAATTAAACGGAATAACTAGAGAAAACCTAAATGGTATCAGGGTAGTTCGTGCTTATAATGCCGAGCAATACCAAGAAGATAAGTTCAAGAAAGCCAATGACGATTTAACAAAGCTAAATCTCTTTAGTGGAAGGGTCTTAGGCTTATTATCTCCAATTATAGTCATTGTAATGGATGGGGTTACTTTATCCATGTATTGGATCGGTGCCTATTTAATTAATGGTGGCACATTAGCATATAATGAAGTGTCTAGCTATACGATGTTAGTAACTCAAATCATTATGGCATTCATGATGTTATTAATGATGTTTGTCATGCTTCCTAGAGCTAGTGTCTCCGCTAAACGCATTAATGAAGTATTAGATACAAAACCATCAATAGTAGATCCAGCAAATCCTGTTGTCCCAGAGAAATTAGGAACAATAGAATTCAATGACGTATCTTTCTCTTATCCAGATGGAGAAGAAAACATTTTGGAACATATTTCCTTTAAAGCAAAACAAGGAGATACGATTGCCATCATTGGTCCAACAGGATGTGGAAAATCTACTTTGGTTCAACTTCTAGATAGGCTTTATGATGCAACTGAAGGTGAAGTAAAAGTAGACGGGGTCAATGTAAAAGAAATGAGTCAAACCGAACTTCATTCTAGGATTGGTTATGTTCCTCAAAAAGGCGTACTTTTCTCAGGAACAGTCAAATCCAACATTGGTTTTGGATTGAAAGAAATTGACGATGAAGTAATTAAAAATTCCGCAAAATTTGCTTGTGCTGATGAATTTATTGAAAATATGGAAGATAAATATGATGCAAAAATAGCGCAAGGAGGAACTAATGTTTCCGGCGGACAAAGGCAAAGGCTTTGCATTGCTAGAGCAGTTGCAACAAGACCAGAAATATTCGTCTTCGACGATTCTTTCTCTGCATTGGATTTTAAAACCGATCTCAAGGTAAGGCAAAACCTAAAGGAATCACAAAAAGATGCCACCAAGGTAATAGTTGCCCAACGTATCGGAACAGTTATGGATGCTGATTTGATATTGGTTTTAGAAGAAGGGAAACTTGTAGGAAAAGGAACCCACAAGGAACTTTTACAAACCTGCAAGTTATATAAAGATATCGCCCTTTCTCAACTTAGCAAGGAGGAACTTTCTTTATGAAAAAAGGTAATTTCAAAAAAGACAAAGTCTCTAAGAAAGAATTAGGGAAAGCATTAAAGAATATCCTCGGTACTTCCAAGAAGTTCTATGTTCCAATTATTATTTCAGCCATCTTTATTCTTGCTGGGGTTGTTATTTCTATTATCGCTCCTCAATACCTTTCAAAAATGACCAATGAGATAGCAAACAATGCTCTCAAACAAACAATTAATATAGATATAGTTGCTAAAAATGGATTCATATTATTGGGGTTATATATTTCTAGTGCCATCCTTACGTATTTATCCAGTTTCCTTTTAACAGGTGTTACCCAAAAATATGCGAATGCATTAAGAAAATCTATTTCTGAAAAGATAAATATCATCCCATTACGTTATTTTGATTCACATCAAGTTGGCGACATACTTTCTAGAGTTACTAACGATGTAGACTCCGTCGCTCAAAGTTTAGACCAATCAATTTCAATGATGCTTCAATCAATATTCATGTTGGTTGGTTCATTAATTGGGATGTTCGCCACTTCTTATTTAATGGCATTAACCGCCTTGATATCTCTACCACTCATGCTTATATTCTTAGGCATAATCATGAAATTTGCCATGCCTCAATTCTTGAAAAGGCAAGAACAAATCGGTGATATTAATGGGGTTGTAGAAGAAAAGTTCTCTGGTCAATTGATAATCAAACTATTCAATGCCGAAGAGAAAGTAGATGAAGTATTTAATTCTAAAAACATTACTTTAGGCACGACGATGTTTAAGGCCCAATGCTGTGGCGGATTAATGCAACCTTTGATGTCTTTCATTTCCTATTTTGCCTATGTAGCCGTCTTAGTAGTTGGCGGAATTCTTTTAAGCGATGGAAAAGTCGATTATGGAACCATCACTGCTTTCTTAGTCTATGTAAGGTTATTCCAGCAACCAATGACCCAAATGGCCCAAGCCATGAATACACTTCAAACAGTTGGAGCCGCCAGCAAACGCGTCTTTGATTTCTTAGAAGAAAAAGAACTTGATGATGAAACTGGAAAGACAAGAAAATTAATCGGAGTAGATGGCAAAGAGCAAGTTAAAGGCGAAATCGAATTCAAACATATTAACTTCTCTTATGATCCGTCTAGAGAAATCATTCATGACTTCTCTGCCAAGATTAAACCTGGCTCAAAAGTTGCTATAGTAGGTCCTACAGGTGCAGGAAAAACCACCATGGTCAATCTCCTTATGAGGTTCTATGAAATCAATTCTGGGGATATTTTAATCGATGGGGTGTCTATTAAAGATATGCCTAGAGAGGAAATCCATGATATTTTTGGCATGGTTTTACAAGACACATGGGTTTTTGAAGGAACAATGAGGGAAAACATTGTTTTCAACAGTCCTGCCATTCCTGATGATGAACTAAAGCAAATTTGCAAAGATGCTAACATCTACCACTTCATTAGGACTCTTCCAGGCAAATTAGATTGCGAACTATCTAATGCAGGTTCTATTTCCTCTGGCCAAAAGCAACTTATAACCATTGCTAGGGCTATGGTTAGGAAAGCTCCTTTATTAATATTGGATGAAGCCACATCTAACGTTGATACACGTACAGAAGAGCTTATCCAGGAAGCCATGGATAATCTTACTAAAGGAAGGACAAGTTTTGTTATTGCCCACCGTTTATCCACGATCAAGAATGCTGACTTAATCTTAGTCATGAAGGATGGGAACATTGTTGAACAAGGAACTCATGAATCCTTAATGAAAGACAACGGTTTCTATGCCTCCTTGTATAACTCTCAATTCTCATTTCAATAATTAAAAACACAAATCAAAAGACTTTGATGTTACAAACTCGATGAGTATATAAACTCGCGATAGCAGTAACATCAATGGGGATAGGTTAATGAGCATCCAAAAGGGTGCTCTTTTTATTTGGGATTCCTCTTAAGCGAAGACAATCAAAGATTCTTATGATAGGAAACGCATTAGCGCATTAGTAAAAGCTGTAACAAACTATGAGGATAAAGGCATTAATTCATCCCCATTAAAAGTTACAGATTTCATGAGTGTTATAGAATGTCAGGCCTATTTATCAGACAACCTTAAA
>URTN01000093.1 GCA_900550795.1 uncultured Mollicutes bacterium | reverse complement strand
CCCTTAATATGGTTTTTTCTTTATTTAATTTATTGAATTGTTCTAGTAAAGAAGAAAAATCCATTTCATGATAAACATTATACATATCTACTAGTTCCTTTAATGGGAGCTTTAAGAATATAAAAGAAAAGGGCTTTTTTGTTTGCTCATAAAGCGAGAAATATGAATAACCACACCAATAGGCATCATTATATATTCCATAACTCTCATCTTCATCTATTCTTTTGCCTGTAATATCAAAAAAGATCGATTCAAGTGAATGATTAAAGTAATCGTCATATTCATTCTTTTCTATTTTTTGTATAAACTCACTTTTTTCTAACGCTTTAGTAAAAGATAAAAGATTGATTTTGTTTTGAATGCCTAAAACAAAAATTCTAGCGAATGATTCTTTTATTTTCTTAATGTCGAAATTATTCATAATCTATTACCAAGCCCCTTAATCTTGTGCCTTTTGAATAACGATCTTCTTTTAGAAAATCTATGAAAATCTTATCGGTATTTCCTTTTCTTTTGTAATAGTCTTCTTTTGAAGAGGTAGATACTTCTTGGTATTCAATAAAATTAATCAATTCATGGGCTCTTTTTGATATTAATACGTATTGTTTTCCTAAATCACCCGCTTGAAATATTTTGTTTAATGATTCTAGAGTAATCTCGCTTCTTATAAAAGCTTCTGGAAATCTAAAATAAGCATCATCCGCCCTATATCCTATGACTATGTCGAAATTAGAAATATCGATGAGATATTTATCTTCTAGGTATTTAAGTTCTCTAGGGTAATTATCTTTCAAATCGCTAGATAATTCACGGTTATGCATCAAAAGGCTTATCCAATATAAAACATTGTCATAAGGCGGCTTTGTTAAATCTAGTATTTTCAATCTATCATCTCTAAGGGCGTATTTATTTACATAGCCATGTCCGCTTTTTCTTGCTGCCCATTCTTTGGCTAGTTCTTTGTTGGAACAACAATAAAATCCGGGGCCATAATCGTTATGGGCGTCCCCTTTTCCCTTTTCAGGTTTTTGGATGATAAATTCGCTCCCGTGATAAATAATACGTTCCATGCATTTAATATAATATGTGTACCTATTTTTGTCAATTTGATATACTGTAGTATATTATTTTGGCTATTTTAGGTACACAAACAAGCTTGAGTAGACATTTTTATAATGGATTCTTTATCTAATTCCTGATAGGAGATTTATCAAGTATCAAAGAAGTACATTCTGTGATTAATTTTTGAATGATTTCTAGTTTTGCCTTGTCTTAATAGATTTTGTTTCTTCTCTTAATTATTATTAAGAAAACGGAAAGGCTTATGCTTTGGCTTTCTATTAATGAGGTTAATTATGGAAAATAGAGATGATGTAAAATCGTTTTATGAATTTGATGATACGAATAACGAAATAGTATTTCATCGTCATGATATGCCGACACCTTGGATGAATTACCTTACAAACGGGGTGTTTTATACAATGATTAGTCAGGCTGGTGGCAATTTAAGTTGGTATAAATCTCCAGCCATTTGGCGTATCGGTCGTTATGGTTTCTTTAATTTACCAACTGATAAACAAGGCTTATTCGTCTATATAAAAGATTTATCCACTGGTAAGGTTTGGAATCCTAATGTTATTCCAACTGATGAAAAACTAGATTTCTTTGAATCTCGTCATGGTCTTGGTTATACAAAATTCATCGCTGAAAAAGATGGGATTAGAGTTAATCTAATTGCCTTTGTCGGGGAAGATAATGCCCTTATTTATAAGATAAACATAGTCTCTCTTTCCTCTAGAAAAATACAAGTATTCGTTGCTAAGGAAATGGGCAACATGGAATATATTCGCGAAGCCCAGTGGCAATGTTATACAAAGCAATCTAATGATATCTATTACAATAAAAAAGAAGATGCCCTTGTCTATAATTACTTCATAGATTGCCAACCTCGTCCAGACGAAACTCCAGACGTATTTTTGACTTCAACATTGCCTTCTTCTTCTTATTGCGGGGTCAGGAAGCACTTTTTAGGTGCCTATAGAGATTTATCCAATCCTATTTCAATTGAGCTAGGGAAGTGCCCTAACACGGAATTAAAGGGGGGCGAAGGTATTTTTGCTTTCTCTTATGACCTCGATTTAAAGGCAAACAAAGAAGAAACTTTTGCCATAACTCTTGGGACTATTGAACAAAAAGAAAACCAAGACGAAGTAATCCATAAATATAAATCCATTGAATACATTAATTCATTAGAAAGTGGCGTAAAGAAGAAATGGGATATTAGGAGAAGCCGTTTCAATGTCAAAACAAATGATCCTGATTTAGACCGTATGGTTAATGTTTGGACCCCATATCAAGCCTATGTCAATTTCTTAGTGTGCCGTAATATTTCTTTCTATGCGACTGGAACTGTACGTGGCTATGGAATACGTGATACTTCCCAAGATTCACTTAGTGCTGTTTTAAATGATTATGAACTAGCCTTAAACCGCATTAAGGAAGTCATGAGCGAGCAATATAAAGAAGGAAAGACTACCCACCGTTATTATCATATTGAAAATAAGAAATCCGATATTAGCGATCGTAGTGATGACCACCTTTGGATGATTTATACCGTTTATGAACTTATCAATGAAAAAGGTGATACTTCATTCTTAAATGATGTAGTGCCTTATTATGATGGGGGTAGCGGAACTATTTTAGAACATTTAAAAGCTTCTATTGAATATACAAAAAATCACATAGGGGAACATGGAATCCCATTGATGTTAGGTAGTGACTGGAATGATTGCCTTAATACCGTGTGCAAGAAAGGCAAAGGGGAATCGGTAATGGCGGCTGAACAATATGTCTTAGCCTGCAAGATGATGGCGGATATCTTATCTATTATTGGTGAAGATGGCTCTTATTATTCTTCTTTAGCAGAAAGCCAATCCCGTGTCCTTAATGAAGATATGTATGAAGATGATCATTATATACGTGCATTTACTGATTCAGGTGTACGTATCGGGGGCAAGAATGAAAAATGCGCTAGATACTGGATTAATTCTAATTCCTGGGCCATTTATAGCGGGGTAGCTGATGAAGAAAGAGGGAATACCATCCTAGATTCAATGTTAAAATATAATCTAACTGATTATGGACTTGCCATACAGTATCCACCTCTAGTAAGAGATTATCCAACTAGAGAAGAAGAAATATCTTTTGCTACTCCTGGAATCGGGGAAAACGGAGGTATTTTCTGCCACGCGAATACTTGGGCAATCATAGCTTTTTCTATGATGAACAGGGCTGATGATGCCTATAAGGTTTATAGCAATATGATGCCTCACCATATCGTTAATAAAATAGGTGTAGATGCCTATAGCGCAGAACCTTATATTTATCCATCTAATATACGTGCCCCATATGTAGATCGTGGAGGGGAAGCTGGTGTTAGCTGGCTAACTGGGACTGCTACATGGATGAATATTGCCCTTTCTCAATATGTATTTGAAATTAAGCCTTTATTTGAAGGGTTATCGATTAATCCAAAATTACCAAGTCATATAAAGGAAGCGGATGTTGAAAGAATATATCGCGACACAAAATATGTGATACATGTAGTTAATAAGGGCCATAAAAATAAATTCCCAACCCTTTTAGTTAACGGGGAAAAGATAGAAGGACATATCGTTTCTTCTAAAGAAAAAATAGTAAATGTAACTTGTATCTGCGAGTAGCGAGGTATTTTATGTTAAAAATCAATTTTCTAGGTGACTCAATTACAGCAGGGGCACTTGCTAGTAAGGAAGAAAATAATTTTGTTAGCCTTGTAGGGAAAATGAATCACGCTATCACGCGTAATTACGGGATTGGGGGTACTAGGATTGCAAAAGCAATGCATTCATCATCAGATCCTAGATGCGATGCCTATTTTGCCTCACGAGTTTCTTCAATGGATAATGATGCCAACTATATTTTTGTTTTCGGTGGCACTAATGATTATGGGCATGGTAGTGCTCCCTTTGGTAAACTTGGCGATAAAACTGCCGGTACTTTCTTTGGAGCGATCGATGACTTAATCAATGAATTGCTTAAATATTACAAGAAGGAACAAATCATTTTCATGATTCCTTTATATAGAATCGATGAAACTTCTTGTAACGAACATCCTTTATCCGATTTCCGTGTTGCTATAGAACAAGTAGTTAATTCTTACGGTATAAAGATATTGGATTTAAAAGATAAGATGGGGGTTGCTAAAGATAATCCCTATATTGCTGATGGATTGCATCCAAATGATTTAGGACATCGTTATTTAGCGGAATTAATAAGCGAATATATTCAAAATACTTTATAAAATAACTGAGTATTATTCGTATTTGATTTTCTTTATATAAAGCAAATTGGAAGGATCTCCTGTATCATAGGCGTAGAGGTAATCATCGTTTTCGCCACCTTCAATTTTATTAACCGCATCAATATTTAGTTTCTGTTCTAGGT
>URTN01000092.1 GCA_900550795.1 uncultured Mollicutes bacterium | reverse complement strand
CAGCTTTTCTTGCCACTCCGCTTTTTGGGCTTCAATAGCTTCTGCCTGTGAATGAAGGTCTTTCAGCTTTGCCAAATCATCACCATCTGCCAGCTCGTCAAGGCTTCCGAAATCCTTAATTGCTTCTTCATATGCATCTAACTTCTCCTCCTATAGCAAGATTCTTATCCCTAAGTTAGATGATGATATAAAAAGATTATTCTTTGATATTGCTAAACAAAATCAATCTACTTGCTTTGAAGTCGATTCGTTCTTTAATTACCATCTAGATAAAGACATGTCCTTCCTATTTTCTTATAGGCCATACGGGGAATTAAAGATTGCATCTTCGTCTATTTCTTATTTATTTGATGCTTCTTTAGCCTTGGAGGCGATTAATATAAATAAGGATATATATCCTGTTTCTAAAGAGAAGATAGAAGAAGGATTACTTGATTTAATTAATCTAAACGAAGGGGTTAGGAAAGCTGATTTGATTCTTTCTAGTGCTTCAAATCTAGAAGCCTTGACCTTGTTATCTAAATCTTTAGCAACTTTATCTAAAGGAAAGCCAATACATTGCCTTTTATCGCTTCATGAACAAAAGAACATATCCTCGATTCTTTCTTTTATTGCTAATGTAGTTAATTCAATTACATTTACCAGGGCTTCTTCTAACTGCAGGGATGAATTTGGATATTCTTTATATCTAGAAGATTATCCTTATATAGATTCTCCATTAGAAGCTTATAAAAAGATAAAAGAAACTTATCCAGATGATGTTATTTTAGCATGTGGGTGTCATGAAATTGTCGAAGAGTTCAAATAATGAAAGAAGAAGAACCGAAGATAGATGAATCCTTATTGACCAAGGAACAAAAAGAAGAATTAGAGAAGAAGCCGATTAATATTTCCTATCTAATTTTTGTAGGGGTAATCATTATCTTGATGATTGCTTGCATTGTTACAATTTGTTTACTCAATAAATGAAAAAATTTACATTGATTTGATTTTGTTTAGTCTTAATCAATGAAAGAAGAAGAAACTATGACAGTGTCTAGTAATCATAGATTTACTATGTAATTTTTCATAATAGAATATTGCCAATTTAGGAGACAATTATGGACGAGAAGGAATATAGCAAGAAGATGGAAAAAGAAGATATGGATGCCTATTATTCCTTAGCCCTTTCTACCTCGAATGAAGAGACTTTAAAGGCATTTGAGTCCCAGTCGGAAAAGAATTCTTAATTTAGAACCCACGCTTTCTAGCCCTTAACAGGGCTTTTTTAATTGCCTTAATGGTAGTCTTTTTGTTTTTCCAGCCATGAACAAAAATTTGCAATGCAAAAAATTGTTCACGAAAAGAGAAAGAAAACATGAACAAAAATTTGCAAAACAAATAATTGTTTGCCTTTTGAGCCGCGTATAACTAGTTAGTGTATAAATTATACAGTTGTTCTTGAAGCAGTGGTTTTCCATTGTTATTATATAAGTGTATAAAATATACAGTGGAGAAAGATATGCTAAGAAGGATAGTTATTAAAAACATCAATTCTATCAAAGAATGTGAAATTGATTTTAATAGAGGTAATTATAAATTTGGCAACGAAAATATCCTTGGCGACGTTGTCAATCCAATAGCCATATATGGTCATAATGGAAGTGGAAAATCCTCAGTTTTAAACGCAATTGGCATGTTTATTTCTTTCTTTTATTTCCCTGTTGAGGCTTTATCTCCATTTACTGTAAATGATTTCTTGTATCAAGAATATGTTAAAGGCAACAAAGTTGACAAAGACAAAATCAAAGGAAGCATACTTCTTGATTTCAAGATAAACGATGACTGCTTCACATATTTTTTAGAAACCTCATTAGACAATTATGTTAGTAATGAGTTTTTAAAGATAAATGGCGAAACATATTTTCAAAGGATTAATAAAGAATGCATTTATAAAGGAAATGCATTTGACGTGAAAGACTATTCCCCATTAGTGCCTTTATTAAGAGTTTTGGCGTCTATTGAAATTACAGATACTGTTGTTCAGACTGTTTTTGCCTATATTAGCTCTTTTACTTTTGTTAATTTGTCATTCATTAACCGTGGTAATTTTGTTATATCAAAGTTATTTAATAACATCAATATCAATGATTTGTTGGTTAAAAAATCAGATGAGGTAAAAGAATTACTCAAGGAATATGATAATTTTCCTATTTATACGATTAAGAAAAATAATGTAATGACTCCTAATGGGTTGGTTGCGTCCCAGTATAGTCTTATTTTCGATGAAGACGGATTCAAGAAACAGTTGCCATTAAGGATGATATCGACTGGTATGCATAACCAAAGTTTATTGCTCTCTATTGTCGCGACCGTTCCACCTAATGGGGTTATCTTTATAGATGAAGTGGACCTTGCATTGCATCCATCTACGATTAAATCATTCCTAAAGGTAATTAGAGATAAACACATACAGGTTGTATTTACCTTGCATAATACTTATGCATTGCAGATGCTTAGACCGGACCAAGTCTATTTTGCTAAATGGTCAAAAGGCTTTTCGTCTTATTACAGGCTTTCAAAAATCTATCCAAACATTAGGGAAATAAATAATATTGAGAAAATGTATTTATCTTCGGTTTTTGATGGGGCAATAGAAGATAATGAATAAAAATATATTGCTGATTGTCGAAGGCAGCGTCTATGAACGCGCAAACGGTTTGACAAAAGACATTAATAATTATGGTTTGGTAAGAAGCTTCTTTACTAAGAAATAACATCGAATGGTTATAAAATATTCTATATTTCCACCTTTTCTATAGCTAGATATTTACTAGAAAAATAAGAAAAGTATAATTTCCTTATGGAAAAAACAAATATACATTCTCTATCTTTTTACCAAATATATCCTCGTTCATTTTGTGATTCTAATGGGGATGGAATCGGGGATATACAAGGGATAATATCCAAACTAGACTATCTAGCATCTTTAGGAGTAGATGTCATTTGGCTATCCCCGATATATGATTCCCCTTTAGTAGATATGGGTTACGATGTAAAAGATTATTATAAAATCCATAAAGACTATGGGACGATGGAAGATTTTGATCTTCTAATCAAAGAAGCTAGGAAAAGAAATATCAGAATAGTCATGGATTTGGTAGTAAACCACACTTCTGACCAAAATGAATGGTTTATTAAATCTAAAGACCCATCTTCTCCATATAGGGATTATTACTATTGGAGAAAAGGAAAAGGAAAGAAAGCTCCTAACAATTGGACTTCCATGTTTACAGGCTCGGCTTGGGAATATGATCCTTCATCAAAGGAATATTACCTGCATTTATATTCAAAAGAACAACCTGATTTGAATTACCATAACCCTAAAGTTATTGAAGAAGTAGAAAACATCCTTCGTTTCTATTTAGATAAGGGGGTATATGGATTTAGATGCGATGTCATTAACCAAATATATAAAGAATCGTTAGAAGATGGAAAAGGCCATTATTTTTCTGGCAGGGGTCAAGAACATTATTTGATGAAACAGGGGAACCATGACATATTGGCCAAGTTCTATAATGACGTATTTTCTAAATATGATTCAATTGTAATTGGAGAGACTTTCAATGTCGATTTAGAAAATGGGAAGAAGTTTTTATCTAATCATGAATTGGATATGTTCTTCCAATTTGAGCTAATGGGTGTCACCAAATCCAAATTGCCCGTATTCAAAAAGAAATTTAAGCCCAAGAAATTCTTTTCTATCATCAGGAAATGGCAAGAGAACATTTCTTGGAATGCGAACTATCTAGAAAACCATGACCAACTTCGTTCTATCTTTAAATTTGGGGATGAAAAAAATCATTATCTAGAATCAGCAAAAGCCCTAGGATTAATAAATTTGACGTTACGGGGTTCTCCTTTTATCTATCAAGGAGAAGAAATTGGCATGACTAACCTTCCTGTTTCTAAGGATATATCAACTTCAAAAGATGTTGTTTCCATTCAAGTCAATGACATCATGAAGAAATTTCTTTTCCCATCTTGTCTAAGAAACAAGTTAATATTCAATATTGATAGGGATAATTGCCGTTCCCCAATGCAGTGGAATGATTCGTTTAATGGAGGGTTTACTACTTCAAATAACCCTTGGATTAGAGTCAATCCTAACTATAAGGAAATAAACGCGAAAAATAACGTCAAAGATCCGAATTCGATATTCTCTTTCTATAAGGAATTATTAAAACTAAGGAAAGAAAATGCAGTTCTTCAAGAAGGTGATTTTAAGTATATTTCTTCTTATAAAGATGTATTTGTTTTCTCTAGGAATTATAAAGACAGTGAAGCCTTAATTATCGTTAATTTAGGTAAAAAGACACGCAAAAATAAGGTGGATGTAACAGGTTTTTATAAGGTTTTAGCAACTTTAGAAAATAAAAACGAAGGTATATTGCTTCCTTATGAAGGAAGAGTTTACTTCAAAAAGAAAATTTAATTAATGAATAAATATTTTATATGAG
>URTN01000091.1 GCA_900550795.1 uncultured Mollicutes bacterium | reverse complement strand
CTTCTATCCCTACCATATTTATCTATTAGGTATTTATTTTCCTCTACCAATCCTTTTTCAAACATTTCATCAACGCGCTTATTTACAATTTCATAATTAAGTTCCCTTTCTTTTTCTAATCCAAAGAAAAGGCAATCATAAATAGGTTCATGGTTTTGTTTGGCAATGATATTAGATTTAGTAGTACCAGTACTAAAATAAATCTCTAAGGCACGTAATATCCTTACTCTATTATGAGGATGGATAGTCAAAGATGAATCAGGATCTACTTGTTTTAGCAAATCAAAAAGATCTTCATCACTTAGGGATTGATATTTACTCATATCAACACTTGGAAGGTTTGGGAATTCATAATCATATAGACCAGCCCTTATATATAATCCAGTTCCTCCGGCAATAATGATATTCTTCTTAAATGGGGAAATGGTTGCTATGGCACTACGCAAGTCTTCTTGGTATTCCTTAACATTATATGAACTATCTAAAGGGATGAAATCAAATAGGAAAGAAGGAACTTCAAATAATTCTTCTTCACTTGGCTTAGCAGTCGCGATTGAAAGCTCTTTATAAACTTGGAAAGCATCTGCATTAATAATTGCTGCATCTATTTCCTTTGCTAATTCAATAGCAAGCTTACTTTTCCCGCTTCCTGTTGGACCCGTTAAGACTATTATCATTCTAAATTGTCCTTTATTTGTTCTAATAAAGAAGATAAATCCGCAATGGAAGATTGCAAATTTAAATACACGGGGTCATTAAAATAGGCTTTCTTAAGTTCATCTATTTCTTTTTTTAGAGGCAATAAATCCTCATCGGTCTTAAATGATTTATTTACTAATTGTTTTTGTTTTTCTTCCATTTCTTCCTTTAATTGTTTTAAAAAGGAAGAAGATTCAAAGGCATTCTTGCATTCTATATATCTAATATAAGAATCTTCTTTTTCTATTTTTTCTTTTAAAGAAGATGCAAGAACTAAAATAGGATCATCTACCAAAGTTCCAATCAAGGAATAAGTATGGCTTTCATTGATATAGACATTTACTATATGTCCTTTTAAGAACGAAGGTCCTTTGAAATTAACTAATTTAGAAGATTCGGTATAGCCAGAAAGTACTCCTTTATCCTTTTTAGAAGGACCATCTACTAAAACCTTATAAGTCTTCCCGACCATTGACTCAGCATGTTTGGATACACCATCTTCAATTACTTTTACTAGTCTTACGAATCTATCATGTTTTTCTTTATCGCTAACATTATCAATCATCTTAGCGGCTGGGGTTCCTTTTCTAGGAGAATAAATAAAGGTAAAGGCAGAATCATATTGGACTTTTTCACATAAAGTTAAAGTATCTTCAAATTCTTCTTCTGTTTCGTTTGGGAAACCAACAATTATATCCGTAGTCAATGCAACCCCTGGTATTGTTTTTCTAATACGGTCAACTAAATCTAGATACTCTTCCCTACTATATCTTCTACCCATTAAGCGAAGAACGGATGTCGATCCAGATTGAACAGGGAGATGAATACATTTCATTATGTTTGGATATTTTGCAATTACTTCTAACATATCATTAGAGAAATCCCAAGGATGGGAAGTCATGAAACGTAACCTTGGAATGCCTAATTTAGCAACTTCTTCCAAGACTTTGGAAAAATTAGTCCCATCATGGAAATCCTTGCCATATGAATTGACGTTTTGACCTAATAAGGTAATTTCCTGATAGCCTTTTGCTACTAGTTCCTTACATTCATTAACTATTTCTTCTAGTTTCCTAGAACGTTCTCTTCCCCTTGTATAAGGAACAATGCAATATGTACAGAATTTATCGCATCCATAGGTAATATTTACATAGGCCTTATATGGATCAAGCCTAACTGAAGGCAAGTTTTCAATAACGTCGCCTGCAAAAGAATAAACATCGACAAGCTTTTTATTTCTAGTTATTTTCTCTTCTAGTAAATCAAGGATCTTATTAACGTTATGAGTGCCAAAAACAAGACTGACATGAGGATAAGTCTTCATGATGTAGTCAGCACTTCCCTCTTCTTGCATCATGCAGCCGCAAACACATAGAATAAAGTCTTTGTTATTGGTCTTATTGACCTTGAATTTACCAATCTCGCCATAGACTTTTTCTTCGGCATTTTCTCTAACTGCGCAAGTGTTGATAATAGCAAGGTCGGCTTCTCTATCATTATCGGTTTTTATAAAGCCGGCTTTCTCTAGATAACCAGAAAGAATTTCTTCATCTCTAACATTAGCCTGGCAGCCAAAAGTCTTGATGACATATTTCTTGCCTTTGGCAAATTTAGCCAAATGAGGTCCAACCTTAACTTCATCAAAAATTACCTTTGGATTATCTACCCTGTTCCTGGCCTTAGACATGTCAGGAAGAGACTTATAAATTAATTTTCCCATGTTCTTTTTCCTTTCCGTTTATCAAGCAAAGAGGAATTATTTCCTTGCAAAATCCGCTTTCTTCATCAATTTTCAATAGAACCCCATCAATAATGGAATCCCCGTTTTCTTTTGTTTTAAATGGCGTATTTATTTTATACAAATTCTTCTCAATAATCGAATTTGGCTCAAATCCAATTATAGAAGGATATCCACCGCAATACCCTACATCAGTCATAAATGCTGTTCCTTTTTCTAATATCAATGCATCATTAGTTTGCACGTGTGTATGGGTGCCTAGCAAAGCAGTTAGCCCTCCATCAAATTCGAATGCCATTGTAGCTTTCTCCGAACTTGATTCAGCATGGTAATCAACTATATGAATTAGGGGAATATCAGGGTTAGAAATTAAAGATGACAATGCTTCAAATGGAGACGTTACGACTTCCTTAAGAAATGCTTGCCCTAGAATGTTAGTTACCTGGATATAGGTATCCTTTACTTTGAAGCAATTTGTCCCGTTAACTCTTCCATGACCAATAACATTTAAAGGGAATAATAGATTCTTATATTTCTTCCCAAATGTTAAGGCTTGTTGTTTTGAAGCATAATGATTGCCTAGAGTAACTACATCAACACCAGCCTTTATAATCTCTAGGAAATCATTTTCAGTTAACCCTTTGCCATCGCTAGCGGCATTCTCGCCGTTTGCAATTACAAAGTCTATATCGTTTTTCTTTCTAAATAAGGGCAAAAAAGAGGACACGGAAGATATTCCTCCATGCCCTACAATGTCTCCAAGAAAAACAATGTTCATCTTATTTAGCAGTCTCTATAGCCCTGTATTCACGGATGACAGAGACTTTGATTTGACCAGGGTAAGTCATTTCCTTTTCTATCTTTTCTCTTAATTCTTGAGCTAATAAGACAGATTGGGAATCGCTTATCTTTTCTGGCATAACCATAACTCTAATTTCTCTTCCAGATTGCATGGCGTAAGCTTGTTGAACTCCATCAAATCCCTTGGCAAGAGTTTCAAGTTGTTCAATGCGCTTGACATAGGTTTCTAGAGTTTCGCTTCTTGCGCCAGGTCTAGCAGCAGATAAAGTATCAGCGGCAGCAACTAGATAAGAAATAACAAATTTAGCAGGTACGTCACCATGGTGAGATTCAATAGAATTCACTACTACTTCATTCTCACCATATTTCTTTGCTAACTGGGCGCCTAATTCAACGTGGCTTCCTTCTAATTCGAAGTCAACGGATTTACCAATATCGTGAAGTAATCCAGCTCTTCTAGCCAAATTAACATCAAGGCCAAGCTCACCAGCCATGATACCGGTCAAATAAGCAACTTCCATGGAATGCTCTAAGCCATTTTGACCGTATGAAGTACGATAATGGAGCCTTCCAATATAGGAAACAAGTTCTTTATTAATGCGTGGAAGGCCAAGTTTGAAGCAAGCTTCTTCGCCATATTTAAGAGTAGAATCAGCAACTTCCTTTTTGCATTTGGCAACGACATCTTCAATTCTACCAGGTTGGATTCTTCCATCCTTGACTAGGTATTCTAATGAACGTCTTGCAACTTCTCTTCTAATTGGATCAAAGCAAGAAACGGTAATGGCTTCAGGAGTATCATCAATTACTAAATCAACACCTAATTCTTGTTCCAATACTCTGATGTTTCTTCCTTCTCTACCGATGATTCTTCCTTTCATTTCATCACTTGGAAGAGCTACGACCGAAACAGTTCTTTCGGTAGTGACATCTTGAGCATATCTTTGGCAAGCAAGACTTAATAAATCTATAGCCTTGGATTCAGCTGTCTCTTTAGCTTCATCTTCGGCATTTTTAATATAAGCTGCTATTTCCATAGACATCTTAGATTCAACTCTAGCCATAATTTCATCATGGGCTTCTTGAGTTGACATGCCAGATACTTTTTCAAGTTCAGCAATGATGTCATCAATCTTTTGGTCAAGTTCGCTTTGACGTTTCTTGTAAGATTCAATAGATTGACTTAGTTGTTCAGACTTCCTATCAAGGTTATTTTCCTTTTCGATAAGGGCATTATCCCTAGCATCGATATTTTGTTCCCGAATAGAAAGTTTTTGTTCTTCACC
>URTN01000090.1 GCA_900550795.1 uncultured Mollicutes bacterium | reverse complement strand
ATGCAGCTAAATCGGTAGTTTCATCATGCTGAATTGACATCAATATAGTCTTTATCCTGATGTTATTTGGATCAGTATAATCGATGGTTACCTGTGATTTCATATCAGGTCTAGCATGCTTAAACTTGCCTTCTTTTCTTAGGTTTGTGGCAGTTCTTACCAATTTATGGGCAATAGTAAGAGGAAGAGGCATATAACCTTCGGATTCATTTGTCGCATAGCCAAACATTATCCCTTGGTCACCAGCACCCATGTTTAAGGTATCTTCATGCTTAACGCCCATCGCAATATCGCTAGATTGAGTATTTACACGTATTTCAATCTTGCATGTATCCGCCCCAATCCCAATTTCAGGAGATGTATAGCCAATTTTGCGTAATGTATCCCTAGCAATCTTTTCATAATTAGGGACTACATTTGAATTAATAGTAATTTCTCCTCCAATTAGGACAAATTCCTTGGTTGCAAAAACTTCACATGCTACATGGGCATATTTATCAATTCTTAGGCATTCATCTAGAATTGCATCAGCAATTTGGTCGCAAACTTTGTCTGGATGTCCTTCGGAAACAGACTCGCTAGTAAAAAGAAACTCGTTTTTCATATTTTTATCCTTCCCCAACAAAAATCCTCCCCGCTAGGTGGAAGACTATTATAGTTTCCTCCAGACATCGTTCCTCTAGGGGGAGAGGCTACTAGCAAGCACTTACCGCTATAGCGGAGTTGCTAGCGCCATGGTTAGCTAGTTATAGGCGCTTCTTGATGCCTGGCTTTCGTCAGTGGCATAAGTTTATATTCATTAGTAAGACTAAACAAGCCTAGATTTTAAAAACTAGCTTAAACATAAAGAAAAAGACCGCTATCATCATAACAATAACGGCCTGTAATAATTTATTTTGCTAAATATGCTTTTAAGGCTCTAGAAATTTGGTCAGGGCAAGAAGTCTCTCCACCTCTAGAACCCCTGCATTTTATTCCTTCTAATTTAGCGATAGCGTCTTCAACTTTCATTCCCTTTAATAAGGAGCCGATTCCTTGAAGGTTTCCATTGCATCCATAAGTAGCGACAAAGGATTTAATGACGCCATCTTCGATTTCGAAATCAAATTGCCTTGAGCAGACATTTTCTGGCTTATAGGTATAAGTCATTATTTATCCTCGTGGCAGCAGCAATGGTGTTCTTCGCCTTCATGGCAGCAGTGATCATCATCGCATCCACAGTTAGAAGCAAATCCAACTAAGGTGCCATAGACTAATCCGCTAGCGTTAGCGGCATTGCTTTCATCGGTATCAATATGCATGGCAAGAGAGAATTTTGGGGAAACACGGACAATGGTATCACCAAAGATGGTTTCTCTTTCCGGAGTCTTGACATAAACCATGACGGATTCACCATCTTGAACGTTGAATTCCTTGGCATCTTCTGGAGTCATGTGGATATGACGCTTGGCAACGATGACACCTTCTTCTAGATGTAATTCTTTGCCATTTGCAGGGTTAACAATGGTAACAGCCCCACTCCCTTTGACATCTCCAGAAAGTCTAATAGGAGCAGCAACGCCTAATGTTCTTGCATCTGTAGCGGATAATTCGATTTGGTTTAGGTTCCTTAAAGGTCCAAGGATTGTAACTCCGTTGATGACTCTTGGCTTGCCAGTTTTTGGATTGACTGGTCCGACTAAATTGAGTTTGACATCAGAAGCATATTGCCCAGGTTGTGATAAATCCTTCTTTTTGTTCAAGACGGCGTGTTCGCCTTCTTTAGCATCCATTAGATAATCAAAGGCTTTTTGGTCTAAATGGATGTGACGTGCACTAGTTTCGACTAAGATTTGTTTTTCCATAAATAAATAAAATCTCCAATTAACGGTTCAATTATAGTTCTATTTTTTATCTTTTCGAGATAATTTCCCTAAATTAGAAAAGAAAGAACAAAAAGAATATCTTTTTTTCTAACCAAAAATGGATAAATAAGGTATCCTATTTCGGTAAAGGAGGAGCCTTGATATGAAGGAAAACGAAAATAATGAAAAAAATACTTCCGTTACCGTAGCGGAAATTACAACAGAAGAACTACAAACTCTTATTAGAGAAAAAAATCGATCAGGGCTTCGCGATGTTTTTAAGCGTGTCCCTAATATCGATATTGCAGAAGCTGCCGATGAATTAGAGCCAAGCGAACTTATCTATATTTTTAGAAATGTCGAATCATCTTATACAGCAGATTTCTTTGATGATCTAAGTCAGGAAAGCAAGGAAAACCTTATCAAGACAATGACTGATAAGGAGCTAGTCCCATTAATTAACGCCCAGTCTGCCGACGATGTTGCCGATACAGTAGGTGATATGCCTGCAAACCTAGCATCAAGAGTATTAAAAGCTGCGGACAAGGACATGAGAAAAGACATCAATACCTTGCTGAATTACCAAGATGACACAGCTGGTTCAATCATGACCACCGAGTATCTAGAATTCCTAGATACCACTACTGTATCCTCTGCCATGAAAGAAATAAGAGCGAGAGGGAAAGATGCCGAAACTGTCTATACAATATTTGTTAGGAACTCTTCTAGACATTTTGTCGGGACTGTTGACCTTGATGATTTAATATTTGCTAACCCTGATCAAAAACTAAATGAAATAATGAATCAGGACGTTGTTTCTGTTTCTACCAATACCGACCAAGAAGAAGTTGGCCAAATGTTTAGACGTTATGACTTAAATGCCCTTGCTGTATTAAACGAAGATCAAAGGCTAGTCGGTGTCATTACTATCGATGACGCTGTCGATGTCATGACTGAAGAATCCAATGAAGACTTTGCCCGTATGACTAACATGGAGCCAACCGAAAAGCCTTATATGGAAATGAAAATATGGGAAAACGCCAAGAAGTGTTTCCCCTGGATTATTGTCTTATTAGTATTAGGTACCTTTACTACCATGGTACTAAATAGGCTTGAATTACAAACAATATTCACCCATCTTCCGATTCTAATTTCCTTTGTACCTACTTTAATGGATACAGGTGGGAATGCCGGAGGGCAAACTACCGGTATGATGATTAGAAGCCTTGCCATGAAAGAATTCACCCCAAAAGAGACACTCAAAGTACTTTGGAAAGAGTTCAGAAGTTCAGTTCTTATCGCTGCTTTTGTTGCTTTGTTCGCCTTTGTTTGGATTACTCTTGAACAATATACTGGAATAGTTAGCCTTGGCCAAGTCGGCGATCCAAATGGAGTCAATTACGATTTTAGTAACTATACAATCTGGAACGGAAATGTCTTTAAAGGTCCTCTTGCTGGAGAATTTGCAATACATGCCTTGACCTTCTCTGCTTTAGTATCCGTTACAATGTTTGCAGCAATTTCAGTTTCTAAAATAGTAGGAACTTTATTGTGCATGGGTGCTGCTGCGATTAAAAAAGACCCAGCTTTATTAGCCCAACCACTATTAACAACTGTCATGGATGTCACGACATTATTGATATATTTCCTTATGGCGTGCATGTTCTTCCCAACCTTTGCTTAATAAAGTGTTTGCAAAAGAGAGTATCTATCACTATAATCTCTCTTGCCGCGGGAGTGGCGGAATGGTAGACGCGTACGTTTGAGGGGCGTATCGGGAAACCGGTGTGAGTTCAAGTCTCATCTCCCGCACCAAAATCGATACTAATCGCACTGAAATGTGCGATTTTTATTTAAAAACAACTTATAAATGTTACTTTATAAGCATAAACTGGATTTAGAAATTATCTTCTTAAAGTTCTCTAATCGTAAAAAACGTGGAAACCCACAGAAAATACGATTAAGAAAAAATAAAACGACTAAAACTTCTAGGAACATAAAGCAATGGAACAAACAAATTTAAAGATAAGAAAAGCAAGCGAAAAAGATATTACATTACTATATGAATTAATAAATGGATTGGCTTCCTATGAAAAAAGGCCAAACGACATGACTGCTTCAATTGAAGATCTTGAATGCATGTTATTTAAAAGACATATAGCCACTGCCGTTATTGCAGAAAATAACGAAAGTAATCCATTAGGTTATGCAATTTATTACCCAATCTTTTCTTCTTTTTCAGGAAAGGCAAAAGTGCATTTAGAAGATTTATATATAAAGTCTGAATGCCGTCATCAAGGATTAGGGAAAGAATTTTTCTATCAGCTTTCTAAATTAATTAAAGATGAAGGATATACAGAAATGGAATGGAGTTGCCTTGATTGGAACACTTCTTCAATCGAATTCTATAAGAAACTAAATGCTTCAATTGAAACCGGAAGGGTTTATTTTGGGTATAAATTATAGAAAAAATTAATCATAACCTATATTATTTTAACCAAATCAAATAAAGGAAAAATTATATGAAAAAATTACTAATATCTTTAGGGGCTGTATCGATATTTGGAGTATGTAATTGTTCATTTACCCTTGGAATCAGTAGTTCTAACGAGGAAAAAGATTCTAGTAAAGAAACCACTACAACTTCAAATGTCTCTTCTTCTGTTTCAGAAGACGACAAGACCCAAGAAGAATTATACGAAGAGATTTTTAATCCGACCTCTAAAATCG
>URTN01000089.1 GCA_900550795.1 uncultured Mollicutes bacterium | reverse complement strand
GATTCCATCCTTTGTCTTCTTTTATTCCTTGCACCCCAAAGGGAATAGTTTCCTATTTAGAGAATGAAGGTTTCACTTTCTCTGGCAAGAACGCAGTAGTGCTAGGAAGGTCAAACATAGTTGGAAAGCCAATGGCTAGATTATTATTAAGCAGAAGCTGCAATGTAACTGTATTGCATTCAAAGACTTCTATTGAAGACAAGAAATTCTATATCAAGCATGCCGATTTAATAGTAGTGGCAATTGGAAAAGAAGGATTCCTTAATAACGATTTTGAATACAATAAGGATTGCTATGTTGTTGATGTTGGAATAAATAGAGGGGTAGATGGCAAGTTGCATGGAGATGCAATTCCAAATTTGCCTGTAAAATTACAAACACCTGTTCCGGGCGGAGTCGGATTATTGACTAGATTAGCTTTATTAGAAAATTTAATGGAGGCATGCAGATGAATTTCGAAGTAAGCAACACTTATGTTTATGGCTTAGAAAGAGCCGTAAAGGCTAGCGGAAACCCTATGAGGGTAAAAATCGATACTAGCGAGGCTAACGAAAAAGATTTCCTTAGAGCCTCTAGACTTGGTTCTACTACTTCTGGCGAGGGGCATGATAATTTCTTAAAAGGAATTACGGTCCAATTGGATGTTGCCGCTCCTTTATATTGGTGGAAAGAAGCCCAACGTTATCATTGGTTTGATTTTATTTCTAGCCAATCAACAATGCACTGCCTATTAAAATTTGATGTTTCTAGCCAATGTGTCGATGATACCGATCCTAAAATTCTAGAAAGAATGAAAGAATTAGTTGAAGAATATAATCAAATTCCAGATGATGATGATCATAAAGACGAAAAGAAAGCCAAGTGGCGTGTCTTAGTCGCTTCGTTGCCTTGTGGATTTTGCTTATGTGCAACTATGACTACTAATTATCAACAACTTAAAACAATGTATCGTCAAAGATGCAACCACAAACTTAAAGAATGGCACGTATTCTGTGACTGGATATTAGGCTTGCCCCATTTTAAAGAATTAACTGGTCTAGGAAAGTAATAAATTAATACATGCCCCTAACGGATTTGCTGTTAGGGGTTTTAAATTTTCCGTTTCGTTTACCTAGCATCCTGATAAAACAAACGTAGCTTGTCTTCTATTTGATTGAACGCCAAAGAAACAACTTTCTATGGTTTTGTTAACGCCAGTAGGTTCTACGCCATAATAATTTGGTTTTGAAGAAACTACTATATCCCATTTGGTTTTAAATATTTCCAGGAATTTAGTTTCTGCTTCTCCTATTTTCATGGCTATGTGACCTAAATTTTTCGATTCTGGAGAGTATGCGCAAACAACTGGCCTTGTGGCATCGTATATGCCTTCTGCCAATTGAAAAGACGAAGATAGGACCGAATTAAACCCCACAAGGAAATCGGTTAAAGAAGTGCCTAAATCGTCTTGATATTTTTGCGATTTCTTCAATGCTTCTAATAACTTCTCATAAGAAGTGTAAGTAGAAGGATTTCCTTTTCCTGACATTTTGTATGTGTAAATCAAATCCATGGATGCTATTTGTGCGCAGTCTTTCTCAACTGATTCAAAAGAAACAGGATTCCATATTCCAAACGATTTTTGATGTGGCTTATTAGCTAATGATGAAATCTGCGAAACACATGATGTAGTTGCGAAACCGCTTTTTGAAATTAACGTTTTTAAAGGTGTTAACGATGATGCGTTGGAAGCATAGAGTGGCGGCTTTTCATATTCTTTTATCAGATATCCATCTAAATCAAAACTGATTTTATCTTGACTGATGCTTGCTTCAAATCCAATTATGTTGTTTCCTGAATACAAAGGGGAGCACCCATCTTTACCCATGTCTTCTCCAAATTGCTTTTCCAAACAGTCATTTAGTTTTTCGACTGCCATCGTAACTGGCATTTCTACTTTCCCGTCACCCATGCCGACTAGAGATGCCGAAATTAAAATTAATTGTTCTAACATAAAAACCTCACTTATCTTTTAATTAAGTGTGTTTGGTTGCACAATTTCCGTAAATTTATTTGACTAAATTATAGTTTGCATACCCAGATGAATCCGATGATGTATTTCCGTATGCAATTGTTAGACTTTTTGGCTGTTCAGACACGAATCCAAAAGTTATACGGACTGGGTATACATTGTTTTCATAAAGGGCGTCTCCACCAAAACCTGCTAGTTTTGGGGAAAAATCCGTGAAATCAAAATAAGCAAATGGGCTGCCATAAAAAGAAATTGAGCAAGCAAATGTTCCATCTTTTTCATATATATCCACATTGCCAAAGGCCTTAATCGCTTTCTCTTTTTGAACAATTAAGGAAGATTCAGAAAAATCCCACTGTTCATTCAAACAACTCCATTTATCTATTCTAAAATTACCTAGTACAATTGGCCTTTCTTCCCCTTGCCCATAATGAGTCGGAGGTTTTGTGTTGTAATGTATGGTCAATCCTAAAGTAACCCCAACTATAAGCGAACAAGCGCACGCAGTAGCGGCTATAGCCCCCCAATGTATTCTCTTTTGTCTGCATGTTTTACTTGCAATGTCATCCCAATCTGCTCTTTTATCGATCGATTCAAAAGAAGGGACATCCGAGATTAAAGAATCGGCTTCATCAAATAAATGTTTTTCAATTTTACTTTTCTTCATCCTTTAGCCTCCTTTTTAACTCTTTTATACCTTTTCTATAACGATAGCTGACTGAATCCTCACTTATCTTTAGCCTTGCTGCAATTTCTTTTTCCTTATACTCATATGCTGCTTTTAGAATGACTATATCTGAGTCAGGATGTCCTAGCCATTCTTCTATTTTTGCAAATATTTCTTTTCCTTGAACTAACTTCGGTATTGAACTTGATCCACTTTCGATTTCTTCTACTTCTTTTTCGACAGTATTTTGTTTTTCGATTCTATGGTAACGAATGTACTTCGCTGTCTTTATCCAATAATCCGCCATTCTATTAATACTCAAGAGTTTTAATGGATCCTTTAGAAGAGCAACGAACGATTCTTGGACATCATCACTTGTTTCATCATCTTTTCCAAAAGAATCAATCAATACACGATACACAAGCCTTACGTTTTTGTTGTAAAAGCCTTCGAATGCATTTTTGATTTTCTCGCTATTTCCGCTTTTTATGGCTTTTTTCAATTCTTTTTCGGCACCCATAATAAGTTAATTATGTTGCTTTATTAATTAAGTGTCTATAACAATGCAATTTCCGTAAACACTTTCAAATAATTTTTAAAAGTTTTTTACGGATTTTTATTTATTGCTGACACTTAATTAATGGAAGTTATTTAAAATGATTGAATTTAACGCCCTAGGAAGAACAATTTATTACGATGAAAGATCTACTGTTTTTTCTTTGTTTAAGCCAACAAGTGAAGAACTAGAATCATTTGTTCCTCTCCCGCCGATGGACAAAATAATTAAAACCATACAGCCAACGGCTTATACATTCTGTATTGATGTTTCTGATGCTTGTAATCTTTGTTGCGACTATTGTTTTAACAAAAATAAAAGTGGCAGAACAATTGACTCTAAAACCGCTATTTCCTATTTGGAAAAAATGTTTGATAAATATCCAAACGGAGAGAAATACTTTGTCGATATGTCTGGCAAAGGTGAACCATTGCTTGCACTTAAGACAATTTTAGAGATTGCTGTTTGGTGCAAGAAGAAGCAAGACGAAATAAAAGCGGAAGTGCTACCTCAATTCGTGTGTAATGGCACGTTGCTTACTCCTTCTATAGCAAAGATATTGCAGGATAATGGTATTTTGTTTGGAGTTAGCCTTGACGGAAACAAAGATATTCATGATAAACATAGAAAGGATGCTTTAGGAGAGCCGACATTCGACAAGATATTGAACAACATAAAAGGAATAGAACACAGGGAATATATAGGTTGTGCAGCAACAATTACTAAGGATGTATTCCCGTTAGTAGAAACAATCGATTCTCTATTACCTTATTTTAAAACATTAAGTTTTCGTCCAGCTCGTGGAGATTATGGGCTTGATTTGGAATCCGAAAAAGCATGGGAAAAAGAATACGACTTGCTTGGAGCAAGGCTTTTGGAAGATATAAAAGCAAACGACAAAACATTGTTTATGGCCCTTATGAATGGAGAAGATTATTTAGGTCGTTATTTAGTTCGAACTATTGGTTCAAAAAGGACATTTACTCGTTGCGATGCGACTACATCTCGCTTCGCTTTGGATATAGATGGGCAAATATATCCTTGTCCTGCCTGCGCAGAAATAGGGACACCTACTTTAAATACTGATTTATTCTCGATGGTGTCCCAAGCCAAAAGATGTCTTGATTGTCCGTTCAAATATTTTTGTGGTGGGGAATGTCCGTTAGTTTTGTCTACTAACCAATATTCATCTGATGCAAACTGCGCATTTAGGAAAAAATTAATTGTAATTTCCATGGTTTTGGCAGAGACCATGAGAATTTATAACCCTCACCTTTTCAGAGTTTTAAATGATTTTTGCGCTGAAAAGGTGAGAAGACTAAAGAAAGAGCCTGAACTATATCACTATATGGAGGC
>URTN01000088.1 GCA_900550795.1 uncultured Mollicutes bacterium | reverse complement strand
ACTTTATATTCGTTATTAGAAAACTCCTTCCTAGAAGAAAAAGAATTAATAAGTACATATCATCAAATGGCCTTGGATGCTTTTTATATCTATCTTCAAATAGGCGGGTTGCCTGAAGTTAATAAAATCTATTTAACATCAGGAAGCATATTAAATGCCTTAGCAAAAGTCGAAAGCATCTATATGGATTATTTATCCGATATGAGTCTATATCAAATATCAAACCAAACCATAGTAAGGACAAAAATGGTATTTGAAAATATCTATAACCAATTAAATAAGGAAAACAAGAACTTCAAGATTAATGAAATTGAAATAGGCAAACGTTATAGGGACTATATGTCTGCCTTTGATTGGCTAAATATGGCTAGGCTTGCCTATAGAAGCGAATTAACTAAAGAAAAGGTAACATTACCATTAATATCTCAAAATGAATCCTTATTTAGGACATATCTTCCTGACTGTGGTTTATTTTCTATTGAATCAAGGATTAACCCTGCTTCTTTTATGACTTCTATAAAAGAAAATACTTTATCAGGCATATATATTGAAAATTACGTCGCGACTGAATTAGTTGCAAGGGATATTCCTTTGTTTTATTGGAAAGGCAAGACTACTTCTGAATTTGAATTCTTGCTAGATATAGATAATAAAATAATCCCGGTAGATGCAAAAAAGGGTAAAGGTTCTTTAAATTCATTAAATAATTTTAGAAACCAAAATTCCAATAAATTAGCAATTAAAGTATCTAGCAATAAATATGGCTTAGATAAAGTAAACGGAATACTTACATTGCCATTTTATTACCTAGGTTTCTTCTTAGATAAAAACAAAGAAGAAGGAAAAATAAGATAACTAAATTAAAAAAGAACCATCCAAGCCATAAGCCTAAATGGTTCCTTTTAATTACTATTAATTACTTTTCAATTAAGAATCTAATGCCAGAAGACAATACATTAGTAACCCTAGCATAGACGCCATCTTTGTATAATTGGACACCTTCACCAGCAGATGCTAATGGATATGCTTTCTCAACAAATCCAAGTTCTTTTAATTTAGCAGCATATTTAGCTAAATAAGTTTCAGAAACATCATCTTTTTCAGGAGTAACCATATATGTTGTGTTGAATAAGGCAACCCAGACATAAGTTCCATCATCAGTTACATCGCATAGCCAATTACCTTCGATCTTTTGTTCGTAGATATAAGGCATTAAGGCAATTTGTTCTGGAGTGAATGCATCTTTAATCTCTGAATAGACATTTGGAGCACCCATTTCCCAAGTAGTTGGTTCAACCCAATCACCAAAGGTAGAGAAATCTAATTCAGGTAATACAGTAGCTCCATAATTGGAGAATTTTAATGTTTCAGTGCCATAGAATAAACCGCTGCCATCATATTGGTATTCAATCTTCGTTACTAATTTAGCAGGAGCAGTATAGGCTGGAGAATTAAGCAAAGAAACATCCATTTTTAATGAAGATGGAACTATCTTGTTAGCATTAACCCCGCCGAAGAAATGGCCAGCAACACCATCAACATCATCATAGAGTTGATATGTAATCTTATCGCCGGGATTAGTTAATTCAGTTCCTTCAACTTGATTAAACAACTTGTAGTTAATATCCATTCCAAGATAAGAAACTATTGTTGCCCCTCCAATTACTGGAGCAGATGCGATTACTTGGTTCTTATCGTTAACTCTAAATGGTAATAAGCCTTTTTCATTTTGGTAATAACCAGTAAGGACGTGAATGATATCCCCTTCACTTCCTTCTTCTGTATCAATTGTTTCTTCATCAATTAATATGGTGTCAACACAAGCGGCAGATGGTTCCCTTCTTGCAAAATAGTATTTCTTCTTATAAGCCGGGTTAGAAGTAATTACTGTTTGAGATTCAACGGTAAATGATGGGTAAATGCTATATTTGAAGTTAACAAGGGCAGCATTGGCTGCATTTGAAGAACCTTCATGAGGGACAACATTCCTGAAATCAGAAGTTCCACCGAAAGTAAGATCGACTTCAAAATACATTTCTTGCCCATAGGAATCATATCTATGGGTAGATTCAGCATGTAAGGCAGTAATCTTATTCTCGCTAGTAGAGATGGTTATGGATAATACTTCACCCATATCATAATCTGCTATATCAGTGATAAATGGTCTACCGTTATATCCAAAATATGAATACACGCCTGCACTAGTTTCTCTAAATGCTTCCTTTTCAATAAGAGTAGAAGGCTGAATTACTAGTTCTTCGAATTTAACATTTTGATCAACATCTTTAACCTTATTGTCGGCACCGACATATTTCTTATAGGCATTTCCATTTTCGCCTTTGTGGAGGAAGGTGAACTTGTTGCTATTTAAGCCATCGACTTTTCTAGTTACTTGCTTATTGGATTCATCGATAACGACTTCATCTTCTTGTTCGATTATAT
This sequence comes from uncultured Mollicutes bacterium, assembly GCA_900550795.1. GTDB lineage: Bacteria > Bacillota_I > Bacilli_A > RFN20 > CAG-826 > Alloenteromonas. The sequence continues at coordinate 2,195 of URTN01000088.1, read as the reverse complement.
CTTTGCCCTTGTAATGATAAGTAACTTTAGAATTAAATGATTGCTTACCAGAAATAGAAGCAACTAAGGCATCACTTAATGAAGTTGAAGGTAAAGTATAGGCATCTAGATATGTATCGAGTTCAGTAACGCTAGAAGAACCTACATTGCTAATACATCCGCTAACTGCTTCGGCTTTATCGTAATCAGCAGAAGCGAAATTACCAACAAAAGCAAAATCTAATTCATCTTTTGCTTCGCTAGTGAATTGCAATCTAACAGCAGAAAGAGAAGAAGCATATTTAGCAATGCCACAAATATAAGCAAAGCTAGTTATTAATGTAGTATTCTTTGTAGCAAAATAATCCCAATTAACATATAGATCTTCTTCAGTTGATGCGGTAACCCCATCATTAAGGGCATTTAATGTAGAAACCGAGGAAATGACTTGTCTATTGCCATCTTTATCAGTATAAGAAGCAGCATTTTCGATATTGATATGATTCTTTCCTGAGAAGTTATAAAGAATCGTGCTAGATGTTTCTTTATAGGAAGTTAAGGCAATATAGCCAGCATTAGAAACTTCATAGTAGATATATCTAGAGTTATAGATAACATTGCTAGAAGTATCTCCTGAATTAATAGTTAAGGTGTAGTTATTGCCTTTTGCAGCAGCCTCAATAAAATCAAATACTTCCTTAGCAGTTCCAGTTGCTTCTGGGTGAGTCTCAATTAGGCTAGAGGAAGAATCTTCAGTCGAGGTATCAGGTGTAGTCGTGGTTTGATCAGTGTCAGTTTTGCTTGTATCTACACTACTATCTGGTTCGCTACTAGGATTAGTTGGCTCGCCACAAGAAAGAGTAAATAATGAAGCTAGGCATAGCAATGATAAGTAATTCTTTTTCATAGTTCTCTCCAAAGTACCAAAGCATTGTATGTTTGAAACCTTATTTTGCAATCGAAAAAGGGCATATTTAACTATAAATAACTAAATTTAACCTAAAAGAGAACAATTCATAAATTTATAGCAATCGCCACCGCCATTGTTCAAGCAAATCTAAATAGTTTTTTATAGACATTACGTTCCCTCAATTTTGCATTTAATAATGAAAAATTATCTATCGCAGATAATTAGTATTTATGGTGATGATGGATTAAGCCATCAAATGAAATCGCATCCAACGAAAGTAAAAGGTTACTTAGATATAGTGATAAACCTATTTCTTATCTAGGATTTTCTTCACAGGGACATTTCTCGAATGTGTTCCGTAAATATAGCGATTGTTCTCCAAACGAATATAGGTTAAAGCATAATAAATATCCAAATATATAGTTAGTGAACTTAAGTTCAGTGAAAATAAGTTCAGTAAACAAAATGGTATTTAATTAAAAGCAAAATTATAAAAAACCATAATCAAAGCAAGGCATATGGAATGCTAGAGAAATGTTAAAGCGCTTATCTCTATCTTTTTAACAGCAGATCGCAAGATTACATATTCTTATGATTTAAAGAAGTCCAATGCTTGAATATATACAATACCCTTTTCTTCTTTTTCAATTACATTCGTCAAATAGACAACACATTTTGTAGCTAAAGAAGGCAAATTTCTTAGGTTTTCGATTTCCCTTTTATAATCCTTCCCATTTATTGTATGGGTAACTTGGACAAGATATTGTTTTTCGCCAATCTTATAATCAAAATCAATCTCACCTTCAACTTCATTTTTCTTCCCTAAAATGAGATAGCCAGTTGGATTAATTCCCCTCATTGAAAGATGGATGAAAACGGCGTTTTCAAGGCAGAAACCCACAACTTTGGTTATGGTAAGGCAATTAATATATCTCAAGCCGTTATCGGTAAAATAGTATTTTTTATTAAGGCCAAGATTTTCTAATGGAGTTCTTTTTTCATAATCATCAATTAAAATATGTTTTAACAAAAAACAATCTTCCAAAATAGATAATATATCATTGATTTCTTTTGCGACTGAAACTTCATCAGCACCAGTTCTCTCCAAGCCTTTCATGAACTTCTTTGCCTCGCTAGCGGGACTAACAGGTGATGATGACGAAGCAATAAGGTTAATCAATTCCTTGACGTGAACCGTAGATAAATATTTAAGAGACAAATTAACTTTTGATACGACATCTCTTTCATACAATTCATTGAAAATTTTAGTTAGTTGAGACGGTTTCTTCTCCATTTGCTCCAAAAC
>URTN01000087.1 GCA_900550795.1 uncultured Mollicutes bacterium | reverse complement strand
ACTAGAGGCATCTACTCTTTTAAAAATAATTGAGAGGAAATAATTTTTTATCTAAAGAAAAAAAGGTTTCACTAGCGGAAACCCCAGGTAGTTCTCATAAAAACTGAGAATATTTATTATTACGTGGTCGGAACGATGGGATTTGAACCCATGACCCCTACCACCCCAAGGTAGTGCACTACCAAGCTGTGCTACGTCCCGAATGTTTCTATTATACTAAAGTGAATATAAGTTTCCACATTATGTGATACTACATCTTTTTAACTATGTTAAAATTACCTAGAAAAGGATAATTATGGATAAAAGCAAAGTATATTTCACATCATTTAGGTCTAGAAATGATGAATCTATCACTCATAAATTACAAAGATTGATAAAGAAGGCCGGGCTTGATTCTATCGATTTGGATGGCAAGTTTGTCGCGATTAAGATGCATTTTGGGGAATTAGGGAATCTAACATTTTTACGTCCAAATTATGCAAAGGCTGTCGCTGATTATGTTAAAGAAAAAGGTGGCAAGCCATTTTTGACTGACTGCAATACACTTTATCCTGGTTCAAGAAAGAATGCCCTTGATCATTTAACATGTGCAGAAATTAATGGATTCTCTACCTTATCTACTGGCTGTCACGTGATTATAGGGGATGGATTAAGGGGAACCGATGAAGTAGATGTTCCTATCCATAATGGCAAATTGCTTGAAGTTGCCCATATTGGCAGGGCCATAATGGATGCTGATGTATTTATTTCCCTTACCCATTTTAAAGGACACGAATCAACTGGGTTTGGTGGAACGCTTAAAAATATCGGCATGGGTTGCGGCTCTAGGGCTGGAAAGATGGCCGAGCATAGCGATGGTAAGCCAGTGGTAAATCCGTCTAAATGCAGGAACTGTCATTTCTGCAGCAAAGAATGTGGTTCTGATGCGATTAGCTATGAAAGTGGGAAAGCCTATATTAATCCCGAATTATGCAAGGGGTGTGGAAGGTGTATCGGCGCTTGCGCTTTTGATGCAATTAGGACTCTTGATAGATCTAGTAACAAATTATTAGGAGAGAAGATTGCCGAATATTCCATGGCAGTTTGTTATGGACGTCCTTGCTTCCATATCTCATTGGTAATGGATATTTCTCCAAATTGCGATTGCCATGGCTCAAATGATGCCCCAATCTTGCCAGATATTGGCATGCTTGCTTCGTTTGATCCAGTTGCCTTAGATAAGGCCTGCGTTGATTTATGCAATGCTTCTAAGCCAATTAAAGAATCTCAATTAGGTGAGCAATTAGAGAAACACGCTCCTACTGGGGATGTCTTCTATGATAGCAATCATCATGTCGATTCTTCTTCTTGTATCAACCACGCCTATGAAATTGGGCTTGGCAATATCGAATATGAATTGATAAAGATGGAGTAAATAAGTAGAGAAAGATTAGTTACGTTGTATAATTCCCTTCATTATGGAAAACAAAGATAGTAAATCGTGGATAATTGTTAAAGGGGCTAGGGAAAATAACCTCAAGAATATAAATGTCGAGATACCTAAGGGGGCATTAAATGTCTTTACGGGTGTTTCGGGTTCAGGGAAATCTTCCCTTGCTTTCAACACGATTTTCTCCGAAGGCCAAAGACGTTATGTCGAATCTTTGTCTTCCTATGCTAGGCAATTCTTAGGCGGATTTGAAAAGCCTGATGTCGATTCAATTGAGGGATTGTCTCCTGCGATTTCAATTGACCAGAAATCTACTTCCCATAATCCTAGGTCTACTGTTGGAACGGTTACTGAAATATATGATTACCTTAGGCTTTTATATGCTAGGGTTGGCATTCCTTATTGCCCAAACCATAATAAGCCGATTATTTCTTTTTCCCCAGTTGCCATAACTAACGCTATCTTAAATTATGAAGTAGGGGAAAAAATACAGATATTATCTCCTATTGTTAGGAACGAAAAAGGAACACAAGCTGCAGTTTTCGAGAAATTAAAGAAAGATGGCTTTAGCAGGGTAAGAGTTGACAAAACCATATATTTAATCGAGGAAGTGCCTGCTTTAGACAAAAACAAAAGGCATGATGTCGATATAGTTATCGATAGATTAATAATTAAAGACGGGATTAGAAGCAGGGTTGCCGAAGATGTCGAATTAGCCCTAGATAAATCAAAAGGTTATATTCTTATCCTTTCTTCAAAAGGGGAAAGATTGCTTTCAAGTAAGCATTGTTGCCCTGAATGCGGATTTTCTATTCCTTCTCTTGAGCCAAGGCTATTCTCTTTCAATGCCCCTTTAGGATATTGTCCAGATTGCAAAGGATTAGGGATAAAAAGAGAAGTAAATATCGATTTATTAATCCCAGATAAATCTAAATCCATTAGGCAAGGTGCGATTAAATATCTTGCCAATATAGTCGATTCGACTAATCTAGAATGGAAAGAATTCGAGATACTTTTCTCTACTTATCATATAGATATCGATACTCCTTTTGAAAAACTAGACAAGAAGAGCCAAGACATTGTCCTATATGGTTCTCCTGATGTTTTGACTTATACGGTTACTTCCGTTTCGGGAAATAAGATGAATAGAAAAGGACAGATACAAGGAGTAAAGACACGTATCGAAAGACTTTATAGGGAAACTAGCTCAGAATGGATGAGCAAATATTATGAATCGTTTATGAGCGATTCAGTATGTACGACTTGTCATGGGGCTAGGTTAAATGAACAAGCCTTGTCAGTTAAAGTAAATGGGTTAAATATATTCGGGGCCTGTTCTTTGCCTTTAGAAGATTTCTATTCCTGGATAAAAGAAGTCCCGTCTACTTTAGATAACGAAAAGCAACAAATTGCTAGATTAGTCATAAAAGAAATAGAAAACAGGACCAAATTCCTTATTGATGTAGGGCTAGAATACCTAACTTTATCTAGGTATGCGATGACTCTTTCTGGAGGGGAATCCCAACGTATTAGGCTAGCAACCCAGATCGGATCTAAATTATCTGGTGTCCTTTATGTATTGGATGAACCTTCGATCGGGCTTCATCAAAGGGATAATGACAAACTCATTGCAACATTAAAGGAAATGAGAGACCTGGGTAATACTTTAATAGTAGTAGAACATGACGAGGATACGATTAGGTCTGCCGATTATGTTGTCGATATCGGAAAAGGTGCTGGAATCCATGGGGGCAATCTAGTCTATGAAGGTAATGTAGATGGACTTTTAAAATGCGAAGACTCTATAACGGGTGCCTATTTATCTTCTAGAAAAAGAATTGAGATACCTTCAAAAAGAAGGAAAGGGAATGGCAAATACCTAGAATTAATCGGTGCAACTTGCCATAACTTGAAGAATATTAATGTTAAGATACCTCTAGGTAAACTAGTTTTGGTAACTGGAGTTTCTGGATCAGGAAAATCTTCTTTGGTAAATGAGACTTTGGTTAGGGCTTTAGAAGTAGAAATAAATAAAAAGAAAGATCCGATGCCGATTTTACTAAAGAAAATAAAAGGCATCGAGAATGTTGATAAATTAGTTTCCATTACCCAAGAGCCAATCGGAAGGACTCCTAGAAGCAATCCTGCAACATATACAGGTGTATTTGGTGATATACGTGCCTTATTTGCAGAGACTGATGTTGCTAGGGAAAGAGGATATGACAAAGGAAGATTCTCTTTCAATGTTAGAGGTGGCAGGTGCGAGAAATGCGAAGGTGCTGGGGTCAATAGAATCCCAATGTCTTTCTTGCCTGATGTCTATGTTAAATGCGATGAATGTGATGGCAAACGTTATAATAGGGAAACTCTCGAATGCCTATATAAAGGCAAATCCATCTATGATGTCTTGGATATGAGGATAGAAGAAGCAGTCGAATTTTTCTCTTCTAGGCCGAAGATATTGTCTAAGATTAAGACATTGATGGACGTTGGTCTTGGCTATATTAAATTAGGGCAGCCAGCGACTGAACTTTCTGGCGGGGAAGCCCAAAGAGTCAAATTAGCGACTGAATTACAAAAGAAAATGTCAGGCAAGACTATTTATGTATTAGATGAACCTACGACTGGGCTAAGTAGCTATGATGTAGATAAATTGCTCGGGGTATTGAATAGAATTGTCGACCATGGGGATACTGTTGTAGTCATTGAACATAATCTTGATGTAATTAAGGTTGCAGATTATATAATTGATTTAGGGCCTCTAGGCGGGAATAAGGGTGGAGAAGTTATTGCGACTGGCACCCCGGAAGAAGTTGCCTCTAATCCAAATTCCTATACAGGTATATATCTAAAGAAAGTATTGATGAAAGGATAATTATGGGAATAGCATTACTTATAATTGGCTTATTATTCCTTCTTTTGGGGAGTGCATCCATTATCTATGGCTGTTATAACTTTAAAAAAGATAGGAGCAAGGATAATTTCTCCAAGAAAGAATTAGGACTTCTTCTTGGGGGATTAGGAATTAATTCATTTGGGGGAGCTTTGTTTTTCGGCGCGATTCCCGTTGTAAATAGATATCCAATGAATTCAGGGCATTTTGCCATGGTTATATTGGGTGGCTTCCTTTTTGCCTTGTTCTTTTCATCTTTGTGGACTGCCTTCTATCTTCGTTTCTATAGGGCGGATATGGATGTAAATATATTGA
>URTN01000086.1 GCA_900550795.1 uncultured Mollicutes bacterium | reverse complement strand
ATTGATTTACTATTCATCCTAATGCGACTAATTGCGACTATTTACTTGCAATATTATTGACATGCCTCCGATAAATTTGTCTTCTAAATATTTTCCTAATTTGTTAGAGATTTATTGAGATGAAAATAAATTGTGGTATTCTATTTAGACGCCTTTTAAAAGGAAGCATTATGTTTAATAAATCAAAGAAAAAGAAAATATCTCTCCTAATGTCACTAGGACTAATTTTGTCCTCTGGTTTTGCTTTTGTTACATCTAGTTTTATTTCAAAACAGCAAGAAGAAGTAATCAATGTAGAAGCTGCATCTACTTTCTCTTGGGGAGAAATGGATTTAGAAACATATGGGGCTACTTTTAGGGATGTTCTTGCTGGAAAAATTAAAGCTAGTGGTAGCAGGACTATTGCCTATAAAAAGAATAATGATGTATTAAAAGAATCCGACAAAGCCTTAAATGGAAGGGGAGTCATCCCTTTCTACCATTCAGATAAGGATTCGACTACGAATTTTAATAAAGAACACGTTTGGCCTAATTCTAGAGGGGTAGGAGAATCTGGCCCTGGGGCAGACCCTCAAATGCTTAGACCTGCCGACAAAAGTGAAAATAGTGCTAGAGGCAATTATTTTTTTGGCCCTGATGGTGGAAAACAATGGGATCCAGCTAGTCTTGGATATGAACCTGCTAGAGGAGAAGCCGCTAGGATAATTTTTTATACAGCTACTAGATATGCACAAAGTCATGGACTCTCTTTAAGCAATAATCCACATGACAGCTCAAGTTTAAATACAATGGGGACATTACGTTATTTAGTAGAATGGAATAATGCTTACCCAGTAACTGCTCAAGAGATTAGAAGAAACAATTATCTACATGGTCAAGGTTTTGCTAGAAATCCATTTATAGACCATCCTGAATGGGCTAATTACATTTGGAACGAGAATGGTTTGAGGACTTCTAAATACGTTGATACGGGTGATTATTCATTGAAGTTGGATAAATCAATGCTCCTTTTAAATAAGGGAGAAGAGAAGAGTTTAACCGTTACATTAAATGAAGCGTCCCCTTCGACTTTAGTTTGGACGAATACAAATAATGATGTTGCTTCCTTAAAATACACGGATGATTTAAAAACAGTCAAAATCGAAGCAAAAGAAGTAGGAACGTCTGTTGTTAGTGTTTATTCAAAAGCTTATCCAACTGTACTTGCTAGATGTAGCATTGAAGTTAGGGGTAACGGTGGGAGTGTTACTAATCCAGATTACATTAGTGGGGAACTTAATTTCCAAGGCGTTCACCTAAAAGTAGATAAAATAGAGATAGATGGAGAATCTCTTTTATTACATCAAAAAGGTTTCCTTACCCATGAATCTAATAAGGCCATTACTTCAATTTCTATAGTAGGAGAAGGAGTAAATACCCTTTCATATTTATCTAAAAAAGGCGATGTTATTCAAAACATCTTCTATTCGGAAAAAATGAATTTGGATGAAGCAGATTCCTTTGAAATTAGAAACTTAAGCGAAAGCAAGGCAAGGATAAATTCGATTGTTATCACTTATAAAGAAGAAAATAATGCAGAACCTAATATTCCAAATATAGATGAAAATATGAGTGCAGGTTGTAATGGCTCAATATCGACTTCAATTGGGTTATTATCGGCTTTATTTGTAGGCTTAATTGTTGCTTTGATATTTGAATTTAAAGCGAATTCGATATAATGGGGTCTATGGTTTTATTAGCGAGTTCAGCAATTGTAGGGATTATAGTAACTATCGCTATAGTCTCAATTACCATCGCAGTTTGCTTTTATTTGCTCTCGCTCAAAGACAAAGAAAGTAAGAAATAAATACCCTTACTAAAAGTAAGAACTATTATATTTTTAACTCAAAGATTATAATAGGCGTATGCCTTTAGATAGACAAACAAACTCAAAAACTGAAAAAGCTCCTTTGCTAAGAAGAAGATCCAAAAAAGGATTATCAATGTCCGACTCAATTCGTTTATTAAGAATTAAGTCGCTTTTTATCATTTTAGTTGAATTAATAATCGTTATTACAGCGGTTGTTTTGTATTACTACGATGTTCCAAAAGGATTTAAAGCCGCGATGCGCCCATTATATTGGGTAATTGCCTTGGTTGTATCCATTTGCCTTAACTTCCTCTTTTTGTGGTTCTCGGAAGTTAGATTATCTTCGATTAGACAAAAATCGGACCTAGATGCCGCTTCAATTATCGGATCTGACGTCCAGGAAGCCTATAACTTTGGCCAAATTGGATTAGTTGTCACCGATGAGAATTATCTTGTCATGTGGGATAACAATTTATTTAGGGATAGAAATATTGATTTATTAGACGTCAATGTCTTGGAATGGCAACCTAAATTAAAAGACTTAATCGGTCCGAATGTCCCTGGAGATGCATCGGTTAAGATTGAAGTAAATTCACATAACTATTCAGTCAAATATCTTTCCGATGCTCATTTATTCATTTTCAAAGACATAACTGATTATGAACAAATATTCATCTATTCAAAAGAACAGGCAACTGTAATTGGGATTATCATGCTTGATAACTACTCCGATATTGCAGGTAAGACCGAAGACGATAATAACGACTTAGTTTCTAAAGTAAGGGCGGCAATATTTGATTACTGCAAGGAATATGAAGTCTTATTAAGAAGATTTAGAAGCGATTCCTATTTCATGGTTTGTAACTACTCTTCTTTAGAGAAAATGGAACAAGATGGCTTCTCAATCCTAGAAAGAGTAAGGGCGTTAGGCAAAGGACAAAACGTCATCCCAACTTTATCAATTGGCATAGCCCATGATTTCCCTAACGTAACTAAATTAAACGAAATGGCTTCTAGTGCGATTGATATTTCAATGTCTAGAGGTGGTGACCAGGCCGTTGTTTCTAAATATGGTGAAGATTTACGTTTCTATGGCGGAAAGACTGCTGCGATTGAAAATACTGGTAGAGTCCAGTTCCGTTCAGTTGCTAACTCGATATTAGAATTAATTAAGAATTCCTCTAATGTTATCGTTTCTGGCCATACCGATATGGATATGGATGCTTTAGGTGCGTGTTTAGGTGTCATGGCCATGTGCCAACATGTTGAAAAAGTTGAAAAACGTAAGATTCCTTGCCAAATTGTCTATGATCCCAAATTAACCGAAAAGAAGACCAGATATGCCTTCCAGGGTGCATTTAGTAAAGATGAATTAGAAGAGATGACAATCTCTCCAAAAGATGCAGAAGAAAAAATAAGGTCAACGACCCTTATGATTGTTTGTGACGTCTCCGTTCCATTCTTGGTAATGGGCCAAAAGGCTTTGGAAAAATCAGCGAAGACCATAGTCATTGATCATCATAGAAGAGGTGAAAACTTTGTCGATAAGCCAGTATTGAGCTATGTTGACCCAAGTGCATCCAGCGCTTCTGAAATATTAGCGGAATTCATCCATTATGCGACCGCTAACCCACGTATTGAATTACCAGCCTCTTATGCAACGCTTATGTTATCTGGTATGTTCCTTGATACGGGATTCTTCAAATCTAAATCCACTGGTATTCGTTCATTTGAAGCTGCTGAGATATTAAAAGAATATGGGGCCGATAATGCTTTGGCAGATGATTATCTAAAAGACGAATATGAAGAATATGCGCTCATTACAAAGATAGTATCTACAATGAGAACTCCATATACGGGTGTTGTTTATTGTGTTGCTGATGAAAAATATATTGTTGAGAAATCCACCCTTGCTAAAGTTGCTAACCAGATAATGAGATTAAAGGGAATCAATGCCTGCTTTGTAATTGGAAAAGTTACCGAAAAGGAAACAAAGATTTCTGCTAGAAGCGATAGTACGATTAATGTACAGATATTATGTGAAAAACTTGGTGGTGGAGGTCATTTCGATATGGCGGCTGCCTCGTTCCAGAATGCTTCCGTAAGTTCGGTTGAAGGGAAGCTTCTAGATGTTCTTGATATGTATTTAAATGAAGCAAAATCAGATGTAGGAGGAAATAGAACATGAAAGTAATCTTGCTTGCAGATGTTAAAAAATTAGGTAAGAAAGGCGATACCATTGTTGTTTCTGATGGGTACGGGGCCAATTATTTAATTCCTAAGGGTTTGGCTGTTGCATCTACTATTTCTAGCCAAAAAGAATTAGCTAAAAATAATGCCGAAGAAGAAGCTAGGCAAATCCAAATGAAGAAAGATGCCGAAGAATTATCCAAGCGTCTAGAACATATAAATGTCGAATTCAAGGCCAAAGTCGGCTCTGATGGACGTATGTTTGGCTCCATCTCTCCAAAAGAAATCGAAGAGGGAATGATGAAACAATGGGGAATCAAGATTGATAAGCGTAAATTCCTTGATAAATATCCTGCAAATGCACTTGGCTATACTAGATTGAAAATCGAATTATACAAAGGTAGCCAAGGTGTCGTTACTGGGGTTGTTAATGTCCATATTGCCGAGGAAAAATAATGGCTAAGGCATATAAACTACCTTCAAATGTCGAAGCCGAACGCTCTGTTTTAGGTTCCATGCTTATTTCTCCTGATGCAGCAGAAGTGGCATTAGGCGCCTTAACGGAGAATGATTTTTCTGATGCCGATAATAGAAATAAAATGGTTTTTAAAGCCATATTTAATTTGCGTCAGGCTTCTAAACCAATTGACCCACAAACTGTATAT
>URTN01000085.1 GCA_900550795.1 uncultured Mollicutes bacterium | reverse complement strand
GAATTAGCAATTAGAAATTAGGAATTGAAGGCTGACTTTATGTTTTGCTCAAATCCCAATGTTCTTGCTGATTTCTCTGCCATACCGTTCATTCCTAATTGCTCATTTCTAATTATTATAATAAGGATAAGAAAAAGAGGTCTAAAACCCATGATTTATAAAACAGCAAATCTAAAAGATGAATACCCGATGCTAAAAAAGGATGTAAAGCTACATTGCTATTGTCCTTCTAATTTTGATGAATTTAGCAAAAATAGAATTAGGAAATGTGTTTTAACAATACCAGGTGGAGCTTATTGTTTTGTTTCAGAAAGAGAAGCTGAACCTATTGTCTTAAAATTCCTTAGCGAGGATTTAGCTTGCTTCCTATTAGAATACAATTTAGGCCCTTATGACTACCCCTATCCAATGATTGAAGGGTTCGCAGCACTTAGCTATATAAGAAAACATAAGGATGAATTCCATGTCGACCCTAACCATATCATCGTTACAGGATTCTCGGCTGGAGGACATTTTGCAGCTTCATTAGGTGCTTTTTGTAAAAAACAAGATTATGCCAACTACTTAAAAGTAAAACTAGAAGACATTAAGGTAAACGGCTTAATACTTTCTTATCCAGTTATCACAATGTATGAACCTACAAATGGTTCAACTAGAGACCAATTATTAAACAATAGACCAGATCTAAAAGACTATTATTCCATAGAAAAGCAAGTAACACCTGATTACCCTACTACATTTATTTGGACTACAGATGCCGATACTTGTGTAGATAGCATGAACACATTAGGCCTAGCACTGGCTTTAAAGAAAAATAAGGTCAAGTTCGAATTACATTATTATCCAGTTGGAGAGCACGGGGCTAGCTTAGCAAACGAAATTGTTAATCCAAAAGATGAATATTTGACTAATACATTGTCCTATATAGCTTCTTGGATTGATTTGGCCATTAATTTCATAAAGAAAATTGCATGAGGAAACAAAAATGAAAAAAATTACTGCTAAAGAATTAACAAATGAAGAAAAAGCCAGATTAGTAATTGGGAAAAACACTTGGCACAATGAAGATTTAGGAGGTAAGGTTCCTGTTTTCATGATGTCAGATGGTCCAGTCGGGGTTAGACATCCTCGTGATGTAAATTCTGCTACATATGATACCGCTCCTTCTATTGCCTATCCTTGCTTTGAAACATTATCACAAACTTGGAATCTAGAATTAGCAAATAAATTAGGTAAAGCCATCGCTAACGACTGCATGGATTTAGATATCGATGTCATTTTAGGGCCTGGGGTAAACATCAAGCGTTTGCCTATCAACGGGAGAAACTTTGAATACCTTTCAGAAGATCCATTACTAGCAGGCTTACTAGCTAAAAGTTATATCGAAGGAGTCCAAAACGAAAATGTCGGGGCTTGCTTAAAACATTATTGTTGCAACAACACCGAATCATCTAGAAACTACAAATCAATGGATGTTTCTACTAGGGCATTAAGGGAAATATACCTAAAGCCTTTCGAGATTGCCTCTAAAGCAAAGCCATGGGAAGTAATGTGTTCCTATAACCTAGTCAACGGCTGCAGGATGAGCGAAAACAAAAAATTATACAATATCCTAAGAAATGAATTTGGCTTTGATGGACTAATCGTCTCCGACTGGGGAGCCGTCATGGATAGGGAGAAATCTTTAAACGCCGGTTTGGATTTGGAAATGCCATATTCAAAAGAGCATCTTGATGATTTACTAAACAAAATAAAAGAAGGCCAGATTGATTTAGACCAATTAAATACCTGTGCCCAAAGAGTTATCGATTTTGCTTTCAAGGCTGAAAATACAAGGCCTTTAAGAAAAAAGACTTTATCAATTGAAGATAGGTATGACATTGCTAGAGAAATCGCTAACGAAGGTATTGTCTTATTAAAAAACGATAATAATGTTTTGCCATTGAACCCAAAAGAAGAAAGGTTGCTAGTTTCCGGCGCTCCTTTAAATTGGTATGTCTACGGAGGGGGTTCTAGCGAAGTCACTCCTTTAAATGAATATGTAAAACTTCTAGATGCCTTAAAAGAAGAAGGTTACAATGCGAAAGGGGCCAACTCTCTTGAATTCAATAGAGGTCCAGTTAGTTGCGTAGGAAACCTAGTGGGTGCCCTAAATCAAACAATAAAAGAAAATATCACAACTTCCATTGTAACCATTTCTCAGGACAACTGGGAACAATCAGAAGGCTATAATAGGCAAAACTTGCTCCTTTCCAATGAACAAGTATCTTTAATTCACGAAGTTGCCAAAGTCAGCAAGAAGACAGTAGTTATTATCTATGCAGGGGCTCCTATTGAAATGGGAGAATGGATTGATGAAGTAGATGCAGTCATCTGGGCAAGCTATACAGGCGAAAAAGGAAATGAATCCATTGCCAAGATTTTATCTGGTAAAGTCAATCCTTCCGGAAAAACAAGCGAGACGTTCCCTCTTTTACTAGAAGATTTCGATTCAATAAATGCTTATGAAGATGCTAGAAGCTGCGTTTATGAAGAGGATCTAAATGTCGGATACCGCCAATTTGTAACAGATAACACCCCGGTCTTATTCCCATTCGGCTATGGTCTTTCTTATTCTAATTTTGAATATGACAATTTGAAATTAAGCAAGGAAGACAAGAAGGTAATTGTAGAATTCGATGTTACAAATACTTCAAATATAGATGGCAAAGAAGTTGCAGAAATATACGTTGAAGATCTAACTAGAGTTACCTATAGGCCAAAATATGAACTAAAGGGATTTGAAAAGGCCTTAATCAAGGCAAAGCAAACAAAGCACTTTAGAATCGAATTAGGTGAAGATGCATTCCAATATTACTCCACTTCTTATGATAAATGGACCGTTAACCATGGAGTATTCAAAATCATGGTTGGAAAGAATTGTCTAGATATCGAATTAGAAGAGAATATTGAATATTAATAAAAGTCATATTATTTTTATACTGAAGAAGGTAATTAGTTATGACTAATAAAGCGACTGGATTAAAAGAAATTGCCTATGAGGTTGGTTTATCAATTAATACAGTTTCACGCGCTTTAAGGGATTGCGATGATATTGCCGAATCCACCAAGAAAATGATTAGAGAGAAAGCATATGAACTCGGTTATATGCCGAATACAGTATCTCAATTCTTAAAAAGAGAAGGAAGAAAGTTGGTAGCTATCGTTGCAGGTAACTTCCAGAATTATTTCTTTGTTACTTTATCGAATAAGTTAGTAAATACATTATTCCTTGCTGGTTATGACTATACGATTATCAACATGAATAATTTCTCTACTTATGACTTAATAAAGCAATGTATCTCGCAAAGAGTAGATGCCATAATTTCCTTAATCGAATTAAGCGATGATGCCATGGAAGTGGCAAAACTCCATAATATCCCAATCATATGCTTAGGAAACAATAGAGATGCTACTGATTTTGATTTCATTGAACCATCTAATAGTTCTGGGGTCAATATAGCGGCCAATTATCTCCTCAACTACCATAACATCAATAAACTCATTTATGTTTATGATTACGAAGTCGAGCCTTGCATTAGAAGGCAGAAACTATTTGAAGAAGCCGTAATGGAAATCAATCCAAAGGCGGAAGTAAAAACAATAAAGTTAGAAGAGGCTGTCGATAGTTTGCCTCATTTGGTAAGAAAAGGATATAACGGGGTATTTTGTTTTAACGATGAAATAGCCTATTCATTTCTAGATGGATTAAACATAAAGATTCCCAACTTTAGAAGAATATATCCAAAGTTCCATATTATTGGCTATGATGCCGTTTGTGCCCACTTAATAGGTATGATTGATATAACTTCCATCGATTATGATTATGACCTTCTAGCAGAAAAGTCAGTGGAATTATTAAAAGATAGATTGCATGATCCTAAAAAGGAAAGGGCAATGATTCAGATCCCCTGCCACTTACATCAAAGGAAAATCAATTAAAGGATATGAAAAACGGTTGGCAACTCACCAACCGTTTTATTTTGCTACCAACTATTTAGACTTACCAACGTGGTAATAGATTCTTTCTCCAGTTATTGAATCAAAGAAGAGCAAATCTTCCTTATCAAAGCTAAGCATAAGCCTTGAGTTTGTATCAACATGGATTTTTGAATCGACTTTTGCGGTCATATCACGTCCTAAGAAGTCAAAATGGATAATATATTCATTTCCAAGAAGTTCGCAGACAGTAGGCTCGATTTCGAAGTAATTAGAAGGATATTCTTTCTTCTGCTCTTTTAAGACAACATTCATTCTTTCTGGCCTAATGGCAAAGATAATCTTGTGTTCATTATTAACGGCATCTTTAAGAGCATCGATTTTTTCCTGGAATAACCTCTTGTTAGTTTGTTCAGGAGTTTCATACACTTCATCATCTTTCTTTTTGTTGATGAATTTAGAAATCTTGCTGAATAAAGATTCTTTGTGTTTAGCCTTGAACGTCTTAGATTCTTCATTACCAACACTAGAAAGAACCTTTAAGATGAATTCTTGAGAATGGTAATCGCTATCGAAAGTAGAGAATACCTGTTCAAATTCATTTAATTTATCCGTATAGAAATCTTTATGGACCTTTACAAACTTTGCATCAATAGGCAATTCAATACTATCGCTAATCTTGATTACCTTTTCTTTTGGTTTATAAGTCCCTTCAAAAACATTTATCGAA
>URTN01000084.1 GCA_900550795.1 uncultured Mollicutes bacterium | reverse complement strand
AGATAATTCGGTGTGATGACCTTGCCGTCAGGCCATACACACACATAATCGTTGTCAATATAGCCGCTGCCGAGCAACCTCTTTTCACTCTCCTGCTTTCTTTTTTGAGCAAGCAGATATTGAAATACCTTGTCGGGAATCGGAAGTGTTCTGTAACTGCTTTCGGTCTTTGGCGGTGAAGTATATGAACCACCGACATGCTGTTGAAGTGTTTCGCTAATTGTAATTGTCCTGTTTTCCATATCAACGGCTTTCCACTTCAAGCCAAGCACCTCTCCACGGCGTAATCCGAATACGGCGCAGATTGTAACAGGCACTTCAATAGGTGTGTCCTTAACTGTCTTCAAAAGCTCATTAACCTGCCTTTCGTTCAAATACTGGCTTTTGAATTTTACCGAATGAGGCTTCCTTGCAAGTGTCGCAACATTGACCGTTATAATGCCCTTTCGTGCCGCATCATTTAAAGCCTTGCTTATACAGCGGTGGATGTGCGTTATAGTTGTGGGCGACAGCGGTTCGCTCCCGTCAGATTTACTTTTTTCAAAAACAAGGTACTTGTAAAAATCTTCAAGGTCACTCACTTTCAATTCCTGAATTTTTATTCTCCTCGGATAAAAGTACGGCACAATATGGTTTCCCACATTTCCCGAATAACCTCTGTATGTATTCGCCCTGATTTCCGGCTCAATTTCATCAAGCCACTCAACCATATAATCAGCAAAATACATATCGCAATAGTCCACATTGCGTTTTGAATACTCACGGCACTTTTCATTGAGAAATTCCTTTGCCCGCTTTTTATTCCCTTTGACTTCAAAACCTGTTGAAATCCATTTTGTTCTGTATTTGATATTTCCTTTTTTAGTAAGTTCGTTTGTTCTCAGGCTCAGAACTGCATAATATTTTCCGTCCTTTACCTGAAGGCTGCCTGATACTCCCATTTATAATCTCCTTTCATAATGAGAACAGACTGCCAATGCACATACTAATTGTACTCTGCGTTGACAGTCTGTTCAAGTGTTTATTGGCTATTTCTCGTTACTTTTTTCGGCATTGAGAAATTCTTCGAGATATTTTTTAGGAATGATGTATCTACGCCCCGCTCTAACGGATTTGATTGTACCTTCTTTAAGCATTTTATAGGTCAATGTTCTGCCTGTATGGAGAATACTCATAAGATCAACCGTAGTCAGCACATCACTGTAATTGTCGAGAATACCTTTCTTTTCGCTTTCGCTCATAAATTCACCTCCAATCTATAAAATATTTTCATCAAACCAATAAGCCTGAAAGATTTTTCCGCTGTTTGTCAAAAACCGTCCCTGTGAAGATTTTGCAATTTTATCTGAGGCATCCGTATTGTCAAGAATAATCTGCGACAACACATTATCCGCCCTACCGCATATTCTCGTATCAATGTTATTCCGTATCTGACCGTTGAGGATTGCGGCATCAGGTCTTTGTGTTGCTATAAATAAATGTATACCAGCGGCCCTAGCTTTGGCAGCAAGCTTTAATACATAGCTAGAAATATCCTTTTCAGAATCGACCAAATCAGAATATTCGTCAAGGAAAGCCACGATAAATGGCATCTTTTCCAATCCATTAGGCTCGGCATATTCCTCGTTATATTCCCTAATTCCTGAAACAGTCGCATTTTCAAGCATTTCATAACGTCTTTCCATTTCATCGCAAAGCTTCTTAAGGCAAATCTTGGCTTCCGAAGCAGTCTTGATAATTGGACAAAGCAAATGAGGCAAATCCTTATATTTAGATAATTCGACACGTTTTGGGTCGACCATGACTATCTTCAAGTCCTCAGGACGGTTTCTCATTATCAAAGTCATGATGACTGAATGCATGTAGATAGATTTACCTGAACCTGTCGTACCTGCTACTAACATGTGAGGGAATTTGGATAAATCGGCTGAAACGACTTTTCCTTCGATATTGACGCCAAATGGGATATATAGGTTCTTCCCTTTTCCGGTAGGCATGCCATCAATTACTTCCTTGAAGTCGACGATGCGGGTGTTTTTATTGGCAATTTCGATTGCAGATGTATCTTTTCCTGCGACCATTTCGGCAAATCTAGTAGGGACGCCACCAAGTTTGACTCCGATATCAACCATGCATTTGCCTAGTCCAGAGACGGAGAAATTATCATCGCATTTAACATCATATCTTGTAACTGAAGGTCCAATTACATAAGAAACGACATGGGCACCAATCTTTAAATTGGAAAAAATATCATTAATGAGTTCGCTATTATGGCTACATTCTTCTTCCATCTGGGCTTTATTTTGGGCATCATCATGAACAACTAATAAATCAGTCCCAGGGAAAGTATATCTTGGCAAAGGTTTTGCCTTCTTAAATAACGCATTTTGCTCTACCGGAGCACTATTTTGATTATTAGGCGAGGCTATTTGAACTGGTTCAGGTTTAATTTCTTCCATTAGTTTATTTTCAGCTAACCTAGCCTCTTCCATAGGCTTGCTAAAGGAAGAAGAAGTAATTATTGTGGTTTCTAGGTTAAGGCTATCCTTCCTAGAATCATTTTCTACTTGTTGAGTAGAAGAATTATCATTAACTTCATTTTTGTTCTCAAATACAGACATATTTTGATTTGGTTTAGCCTCTTCGTTAACGATATTCCCCAAAAGAGGATTAGAAACAACATTGCTTTCTTCTTTCGTTTCTTCAATTGGAGTTTCTTCTTCGGCCTCTGCTTTTTCTTCCTTAACAAAAGAAGGCTTAGAAATAGATGGCTGTATCTGCACTTTTTCTTCCTTGATTTCAGGAATAATTGGCTTAGTTTCTTCTTTTTCTATAACAATTTCTTCACTGCTAATAGGGGCGGAAAACACTGCTTCACGTAATCCAGAAGTCGAAACAGAATTATTCGCATATAGATTTGGGGAAGGATTATTTATCTCGCTTGGTCCTAAATCGGAAAAGGATGGCAAAGGAGAATTGGAGGCTTTCTTTCTAGAAGGAAGAGGAACATCCCCCGCCGGCTCGAAAACAAATGAAGACAAGGGATTTTCGACTGGTTTATCTTCAAAGAAGGAATTATCTTCCTCTTCAGGAGCAATAATAGGTTCTTCTTTTTTATCTTCTGCTACACGTTCTACCTTATTGGCTTCATATCCATCAATATTGAATTGTTCAATTTCTCCTTGGTTAGATTTTTTAGCCTTAGACAAAACTCTTCTAGCCTTCATCAATTTAAATAAAGATATGAATTTATCTAGGAAAAGGAAGAATATTAGCAATAATCCTAATAAAGATAAAACCAAGATTACTAGCCATAACCCAGTTGATCTAAACATTATTCCATCAAAGAAATATCCGATTAATCCTCCACCGCTAGAAAAATCAAATGGGGACTTCAAGGCTCCTTTTTCTGCAAGTAAGGAATCAAAGAAAGGCTCTAATGAACTAGAAGAAATATATTGTTTATTAAATATTATCGAGAATAAGGACGATAAAAATAATAAGGAAAACACTAATCCGATATAGTGGTAATAGCGGATTTTAAATAAAGGAGATAACAAAAGGAAATATATTCCTAGAAAAATAATGAATGAGCAAATCAAAATATGTCCAATCATGCCAAATAGGCAAACAAAAGGATAAGCTAACGGATAAAGGTGAGTTCCTGGAGACAATAATATCAATAATCCGATCAAAGATAAGAAAAATCCACCCAATTTCTTTATATTTTTTTGATAGTCAAAACGTTTCATATTACCCTCTAAAATAAATAAGCAATAAATAAATTATTTAGGATTAAATTTCGATAATAAGCGGGACGACCATCGGCTCTTTGCCGGTGCTTCTTCTAATGACACGAAGGCATCTTTCATAGACATTTTGCTTCATTTCATTGGAATTATAGATTGGTTTTTCTAGGAATTCCCCGACTGTAGAAAGGAATACTTTCGAGATTTCTTTTCCTACAGTTTCGGCTTCCCTAGAGAAGAGGAATCCTCTCATTTGGATATCAGGGCCAGCAATTATCTTCCTGGCTTTTTTATCAATAGTTAAAGAAAGCAAGACAACACCTTCGGCTAATTTAGCCCTATCTTCGAGGACTTGTTTGGAAACATCGCCAATCCCTTCCCCATCGATTAATAAATCGCCGTGAGTAATAACATCGGCATCCATTTTAGCCCCTGCATTGGTGATAGTTACGGTTGAGCCATTTTCCATTACAAATACGTTTTGGTGGTTCAAGTTAACTCCCATTGATAAGGCAAGCATGCCGTTATGGAGCAAATCCTTATAGAAACCACGGACTGGGATGTAATATTTTGGTTTAAGCAAGGATACCATCATCTTTAAGTCTTCTTCAGAAGCATGCATCCTAAGGAATCTCTTCTTGGAAATAAGATTGACATGGCAACCTGAACGGAAGAGTTCATCGGCTGCGTCGGTATATTCGATTTCTGAATTGTCATCGCTCATCGAAGCAATTATGAATGTATCGGTAGGTTTTAGCTTGATACGCTTGTCTTCATTTTGGCCAGACGCAAGCAAGGCAATCTTTCTAAATAATCTCGAGCCAAATCCCATCATCAAAATAACGGTATCTTGGTCACGGACACGAAGAATATCATCTAAGGAAGCATAATTTTCCCTAGGGATAAGAAGTTCATTGCAAGCTTGCAAGGTTGCTAATATTGAAGCAGCCGATTCATCATAGC
>URTN01000083.1 GCA_900550795.1 uncultured Mollicutes bacterium | reverse complement strand
TCTAAATTATTTGATTTGATGTAATTGATGACGTTTTCTTTTTCTGAACCCATCCCAATTATTACTAATTTAGCCTTGCCTTCAATTTTAGAAAAAGCTTTGATGATTTTATCTACCATCTGAAGTTTCCCAATGTTACCACAATAAAGGAAAGTAGGCTCATCATAAATAACGCTTTCTTCTTTTTCTTTTGCTAGAAAAGCAGGCTGAGGAAGATATTCCAAAGGAACATTTTTAATATGCAAATAAGAAGAAAAGTAATCTATAAAAGATGGAGAAGAAACTAAAATCTTGTCGCATCTAGAATAGATATATTTCGACCATATTTTCAATAAACAATATAATGGGTTGCTTCTTTTTATTGCATTTGTAATAAGAACGCTTTCTGGCCATAAATCCAAGCAATGAAGCAATAATGGTATATTTTGTTTCCTTCTTATCTTTAATGCAGGAGAAACCATGATAACAGGAGAAAGCGACATCGAATAAATCGCATCAAAATTGCCTATCTTCAAAGCTTTCTTTTTCGCATTTTTCCAGAACGAAAGATAATTTTCTATAATCGAGAACTTGCTATCTTTTCTTATCTTGCTATCAACTCTATATACTTCAACCCCATTAAGCACTTCATAATCTTTGTGGATATATTCAGATGGAATTTGATTATATCCATAAGTTGGCTTAGAAGTCAAAACAACGACATGGTGGCCTCTTTTAACTAATTCTTCTGCAATAGAAGTAATCGTAAAAGGCTCTGGATGATAATGTTGGCAAACAATCGCGATATTCACGGTAATATTATTAATCAACTGGAGATTTTCTTAAATAGAGAAGATTAATTTATTAACTTTTTAATGTAGTGGGTCCCTTATTTTTGTTTTCTAGGCTTACTTTTAAGAGAAAATAAATACATATATCGTCAAATAGTTTTTATTATAGTTTTGAACTATAATATCGCTTAATGGAAAACGTAACGTCCAAAGAAAATAAGTTATCAAAAAGCGTTAGGTCGAACGTTGTTATCAATTTGATAAGAACTTTAACCATAACGATTCTTTCTTTCATTACTTTCCCTTATATCACTAGGGCCTTAGGAGATGAAGTATTTGGCTTATATTCCTGGGCTAATTCTTTTGTCTATTATTTTTTGATATTAGCCAAGATTTCTATCCCTAATGTAGCAATTAGAGAAGTAACAAAAGTAAAAGACGATAAAGAAAAGATGGCAACTACTGTCGAGACTTTCTTTACATTACAAGGAATAACAACCCTTATTTCTTTCTTGTTGATGAGCATATTGGTCTTTTCTATTCCGGATTTATATTCATCAAATGAAATCATATTCCTATTGTCGATTAATTTCTTAGCAGGCGTATTTTCCTTTGAATGGGTATATATCGCCTTAGAAAAACATTTCTACATAACCGTTAGATCAATAATGTTATTAGCCTTCTCTGCTGCTTTAACATTTATTGTTATTCGTCCGTCATCATATTCACAAAACTATCTATATATCTATGCTTTAGTCGCTATTTCTTCTACTATCCTAACATCAATAATTAACTGCATATTGTTACCTAGATATGTCAAATTTACATTCAAAGGAAAGCATGACTATAAAAGTCTAATAGGACCATTAATTACATTGTTCTTCCTTTCTTTTGCCCTTACTTTATATAACCAAACCGATGAATTCCTTTTAGGGTTTATAGATCCTAGCAAGGCTAGCGTTGGTTCTTATTCAGTCGGTGTTAAAGGAATTGATATAGTCATTACTTTAATTACTTCATTATATGCTGTCTTCATGCCGCGGGCTTCTTATTATTATGAAAAAGAGAACAAATACTTCTATAAGAATTTATTAAGGTATTCATTTAATATAACTTTCTTTATTGCTATACCCGCCATCGCGACAATGACAACATTATCCACTCCTATAACTTCATTAATATCGGGGTCTGATTTATCTAGTTCTTATAAAGGGGCCAATTATATTCTTATAACTTTATCTACGATGATGTTAACTTATTCTCTTGGAGATAATATCTATACAGAAATATTGTTACCTGCCAAAAAGGAAAGATATTACCTATATGGAATGCTATTTGGAGTGACATTAAATGTTGCCTTGTCTTTACTTCTTGCATATATCCCATTCAAGGACAATCCAGGTGTTGGGGTTGCTATTGCTACTATGGCAACTGATGTAATCCTATTAATTTATCTAGTAATAATATCAAGAGAATATTCATTACAGGCTATTATTAATTTCAATAATCTAAAGATATTAATATTTGGAATAATTATTGCTATTGCAACTATATTTATATTCCCATTATTAGAATCCTCTTTATCAGGACTAATAAAATCAAAGGAATCAACTTTATTAGTAGCGGGTTTAATAATGTTATTAATAGATGCTTTAATCTATGTAGGTGGCCTAGCCTTAGTAAAAGAAAGACTGGTATCTTCTATATTTAGGAAAAAGGAAAATAACAATGGCTAATCCAAATCTAAAGGAAAATAAATTCAAGAGGATGCTTGCTCTTCCTTTTAAGGGCATTATCAAAAAGATGATGCCTTTAACATATATAAAGCTCCAATATAGATATATAACCCATCATAAACTAAATATTAAAAATCCAACTAGATATACCGAAAAACTACAATATCTTCGTTATTTTGTCTATCCAAAAGATAAAGAAGTATCTAGATGTGCAGATAGAGTAACAGTCAGGGATTTTATCAAAGAAAAAGGATATGAAGATACCCTTATCCCGTGTTTAGGTGTATATGATAACTTTGACGATATAGATTTTGCTAAATTGCCTGATTCATTTGTTTTAAAAGCTAGCCATGCTTCTGGATTTAACTTAATCGTAAAGGATAAATCAAAACTAGATATCGAATCAGCAAGAAAACTATTTAAGAAATATCTAAGAACTAACTATGGCAAGAAGACATTAGAACTTCATTATTCTCCAATTAAGCCTCAAATAATAATCGAGCAATTCATTGGGGATAAAGATTCATTGCCTACCGAATATAAAATACATGTCTATAACGGTAAGGCTAGAAATCTATATGTAGTTACAGGAAGAGGAAAAGATATTAGATATACTGAGCTCTATATCGATTACACTCCTTTTGATGGAAGCCAGTTCAATGGATGGAAAAAAGCGGATTCCTTGCCTCCAAAACCATCTAATTTCATAGATATGGTAAAGATGGCAGAAGATTGCTGCAAAGATTTCCCTTTCGTTAGGTTTGACTTATACGATATAAACGGAAAAATATATTTTTCAGAAATGACATTCACCCCTGCAAAAGGAACTCTTATCCTAGATGATGATAAGGTGGATTTTGAAATGGGTGAATGGCTAGATATATCTAAATATCTTAATTCCAAGTAGAATCAGGAAAAAATACTTCTAATAGCATTATCCCTACATAATTTGGGGATTCTATATCAAAGTTTGAAATCGTTTGGTAAGTCGTATCGTCATTAATTAATTTATAATCGATAGACATCCCTACAACCCCTTTTGGATCGAAATCAATATCATCAAAATAGAATCCTACTAAAGAAGTAAATTCGGCAGAGAAGTTTGTTTGTAGTTTCACTTCTTTTAAACAAAATATGTAGGACGTATAGTTATTATCTTTGTCTAATTTATAGAAAGTTACATTAATATCAAATGTAGTAATCCTTCCTTTTCCTGAGTCAGTCGTGTCGCTCCCACCTCTAGCGGAGAAGGCAAAATATTTAGCATCAGCTAATTCTAATGGGAACCTAGTCCCATAACCTGATTCATCTAATTCTACTAAAGAATAAGAACTCCAGGCATTACATCTAACTTGGCCATTATATAGCTTTGATAAATATCCATTACGGAAAGATGGAGATACTCTTGCTAGCTTCTTAGTCTGACCATAAGCAACATCATAAAGGCTACTTTGGTCAACCCATTCCCCTACTTTAGAATTAACAATGTCAGGTTCCCAAAGAAGCTTCTCTCCTTTTGAATTAAGGAAATCCTTTGGATTCTTGCTATAAGCTTGGTTAAATCCAGTGCAATCACTAACTTTAGAATAAGATCCAGAACCATTGAAGTATTGGCCTTTATTTATCCCATTAGTTAAATCTATTTTGGATATAGGATTTAATTTGGCTTCTTTTAACCCATCATCATAATGGTTATAACGATTATCTTTAAATATAGGAGCAACATAGGCATCCCCGTCATAAAGTTCTTTAGAATCTGCACAGGAAACTAGCCCAAGGCAAATTAATCCTAAGGCAATTAATCTTCTTTTATTCATTGATGCTAACCTCCTTAAGTTCTTTTGAAACATTTTCTTTTATTTCTTCTTTTTTAGATTCTTTAACTACTTTTGGGCTAGTTAAATCAATACAAAGAAAACCTAGCAAGAAGAATATTAATAATTGGGTATTGCTTCTAGTTATAGAAACAAAATTGCCGTTTCTAGGAGAGAAGATATTATCTATCTCGCTTAGATGCCTAAATGGTAATTCTGAATTTAATATAGATAGATACATAAATACTCCAAATAAAGCAAACCATAATGATAATTCAGATGCACTTGTTTCTTTTCTCATTAAATTATTTAACCCCATCTTTAGGAAAATAAAGATAATAGCAATCATTAAAGCAAAGGCAATAAATCCATTTTGGAACAATATGGTAAATTCAAAGA
>URTN01000082.1 GCA_900550795.1 uncultured Mollicutes bacterium | reverse complement strand
GGATCAGATTTCTTATAAACCATATATAAAGGAGGACAAGCAATATAGACCATGCCGTTAGTTATAAGTGGCTTCATGTAATTATAAAAGAAAGTAAGCAAAAGAATTTGGATATGGGCTCCGTCGGTATCAGCATCGGTCATGATGATGATTTTTCCATATCTAGAATCCTCAACATCGAAATCGGCACCGACTCCAGCTCCAATAGTTTGGATAATCGTGGAGAATTCGGTATTTTGAAGCATTCTTTCCATTGTTACGGAATCGGTATTCAATGGCTTTCCTCTTAATGGAAGAATGGCTTGGTGAAGCCTGTCCCTGCCACTTTTGGCGCTACCGCCTGCAGAATCACCTTCGACTATAAAAAGTTCGTTTTCTTTATAATCTTTAGATTGGGCAGAAGCTAATTTATCTGAAATTATGGCTTCTACAGACTTCTTTTTGCCACTTCTAGCACTTTCCTTGGCTTTTCTAGCGGCATCTCTAGCTTGCTTGGAAGCTTGGCATTTATGGATTAAATCAATAGCAAACGCTTTATGCTCAGCTAGATAATGGATTAAATTATCGTAAGCAAATTCATTGACCATCTGGGAAGCTTCTGGAGTCCCTAGTTTCCCTTTTGTCTGTCCTTCATATTCAAGCTTATTTTCAGGAATCTTAACCGAAATAATAGCAGTTAATCCTTCACGGATATCGATTCCATCAAGCTTTTGGTTTTCCTTTATAACTTCGTTTTGGATAGCCCAGTCATTAACGGCCCTAGTAATACCAGTTTTCAAGCCAGACTCGTGGGTACCTCCATCATGAGTCCTGACGGAGTTAGCGTATGAATAGATATTTTCGTTATAGTCTTTGTTGCACCAAACAAGTGCCATTTCCATCTTTATATATGATATATTGTCTTCGAAATCGATGATTTCACCGATTCTTTCTTTGTTTTGGGTCAAGACTGATACATATTCCCTTAAGCCATTTTCATAATAGAATTCATGGGATAAGCCGCTTCTTTCATCCTTTAGGAAGAAATGAACTTTCTTTAAAAGGAAAGCTTCTTCCTGGAGATGGTTATAAATAGTATCCCACTTAAACTCAACAGTAGAGAAAATACGCTTGTCAGGCTTAAAACGTACTAAAGTACCGTGCTTTCTTGTGGTTCCTATTATTTCTAGAGGAGTAACTAATTTACCTCCATCTTCAAAACGGAGGTGATATATATTGCCATCCCTAAATACAGTGATATCAATCCATTCGGACAAAGCATTGGTTACTGTAGCGCCAACGCCATGAAGACCAGCGGAAGTTGTATAAGATTTATTGGAGAACTTACCGCCAGAATGGAGAGTTGTATAAACTAGTTGAACAGCAGGGATTCCAGTTACTTTATGGATGTCAACAGGAATGCCCCTGCCTTCATCTTCAACCGATACAGAGCCATCTTTATGGACAGCAACGGATACTTTGTCGCCATATCCATTAACAGCTTCATCAACACCATTATCGACAATTTCCCAAATTAAATGATGCAAACCTTGAGAGTTTGTAGATCCTATGTACATGCCAGGGCGTTTCCTGACACCTTCCATTTCTGATAAGAGCTCTATGTTTTGGGCTGTATATTTCTTTTCGGCTTGTTCGATATCTTGCATTGTAAAATTATGTCCGTCAAATGGGATAAACTAATTATAACGCATATTTTATTCAAAAATAAGTGCGAATACGGCATAATTTTAAAGAGGATTTAACTTATGAATATTTACCTTGTTAATACATTAACATTGCTTGCTGCAATGGCAGTCGGTTACTTGCTTGGTTCAATACCTAATGGAGTCATTATTGGAAAGCTATTTTTCAACAAGGATCCTAGAGATTACTATTCAAAGAATTCCGGAGGGACAAACTCTGGCAGGGTATTAGGCAAAAAGATGGGAGTATTGGTAACTATTCTTGATATGTTAAAAGCCATAGCTGCCGTATTCTCTTTCTGGGCTTTTTTGCAGTTTTCTGGGTTATTTGAGCAATATTATCTCTGGGGAAATTACTATGATGGTAGACCTTTAATATATTATTTAGCAGGATTGTTCGCAATTATTGGACATTGTTATCCAATATATATTCATTTTAAGGGAGGCAAAGCTGTTGCTTCTACTTTTGGAATAAATGGTTCTATCTCTCCGGTCTTATTTGCTTTAGATCTCACTTTCTTCTTATTCCTAAAGAGAAAGAAAATGGTTTCTTTATCATCGATGTGCACTAGTGTCGTTGTTACCATTGGGGTTTATATCATTTCAATTATCTCTATCTGCACTGGATTTGATTCAAATATATTATCGTTCGCTTTTGGGTCAATCCAATTCCCAAAGATTGGATTTGAACTTGCCATACTTGATACTTTCTTAACTATAATTATCATATATAGGCATAAGGCAAACATTGCTAGAATCAAAAGCGGAACAGAGAGCAAAGTTTCCTGGATAAAGTAGAAAATTAGTAGTTTTTTAGTTTTGTTCATCTAATTGTGGAAACATATTGTTAATAACTTTTGATGTTAAAATCAATCGATTATTAGTAGGTTTTTCATTGACAATAAAAATACAAGTTTTTGACAAAATAATAAAAATACCATTTTTGCTAAAATTGAATTTAAGCACAAAAAAAGCAGCTTATTTCTAAGCTGCTTCGCTACTTCTATTTAATTAGAGGTTATTGTTTTTCTTCATTGAATTCATGACGGCTCTGATGTTGGCTTCAGTTGGCTTCCTACCCATTTGAAGGAACATAGCGCGAATCATTTTTTCATTGATTGGAGGGTTTTTCTCTAACTCTTTTTTAATAAGAGCCTTAGCTCCGAAGAAGCCTCCGACAAGTCCAATAATCAAAGCACCGATGACTAGTCCGAACCAGCCACCATCCCAGGACATTAATATCATTATTAGGCCCTACCGTCGTATTTTCCGGTTGTAGTATCTACAGAGATCTTATCGCCTTGGTTGATGAATAATGGAACACGAATTGTTATTCCGGTTTCTAGGACTGCGTCTTTAGAACCACCATTGGAGATTGTATCGCCTCTAACGCCTGGTTCGCATTCGGTAACGGTTAAGATTGCCTTTGCAGGAAGTTGGACACCTAACACTTCGTCTTCATAAGAAATGATGGTAACTTCGCTATTTGGGGCAAGATATGGGATCTCGTTTTTCAAATTGGTCTTAGGAAGTTCGATTTGTTCGTATGTTTTCCCATCCATGAAGCATAGGGTTTCGCCAGTATCATAAAGATATTGCATAATCTTCTTGTCGATATGAACATCTTCAACACCATAACCTGAGTTTCTTGCTAATTCGATAATTGCACCAGTACGGATGTTCTTGACTTTGACCTTGGCAACCATCTTTCTCATAGCGGTTTTGTTTAAAAGAATGTCGAGGACTTGGTAAAGGTTTCCTTCATCGATGAAGTAGTTACCAGGTCTTAATTCTGTAACGTTAATCATTTAAGTATATACTCCTTCGCCTATAGTAAAAATGAGGCATTGGTATTTTATACCAAGTTTGTTTCCTTATAAACCCCCTATTTATTTAAAAAGCCCAAAAATGGCTTATTTTCTTAGATACGGATTGAATTTTAGCTCGTTTTCTAGCTTTGTTATAGGACCATGTCCTGGGTAAACTATACATTCTTTGTCTAGCTGTCTAATTTTATTTAAAGACGAATCTAGCATCTCTTTTGCATTTCCTGGCAAGTCCATCCTGCCGATGCTTAATTTGAACAAAGAATCCCCACTAATGAGTATTTTATCCTTTTTAAAGTAATAACAGACGCTTCCTAAAGTATGAAAAGGTGTTGCAATTACTTCAAATTCAAAATCCCCTACCTTGATTTCTCCTTCTTTTAAGCAATCTACCTTTGTCCCTTGCTTTATTATTTCAATATTATCTAGATAGGAAGTAAGGCTATATTTAGGATCTTCAAGGCATCTATAGTCATCTTCATAAATGTAAATTGGAAATTTTCGGGGGAAAGAAAGCTCGTTTATACCTAAAATATGATCATAATGGCCATGAGTTAAAAATAATTCAAGGCAAGTATATTCGTGTTTTGCTAAATAGTTTTCGATATAATCGTTTTTGTTATAGCCTAAATCGAAAAGTATGCACTGCTTGGATTCGTTTACCAAACAATAAGTTGTCGCTAGATTTTGCTCTAGCGATAGCTGAATTACCTTAATAGGCATACAAAATAAAAAAATAAGGCAGGAATAGCCTTATTTCTTTTCCTTATGAAGCGTCATCTTATTGCACTTTGGACAGAATTTGTTGATTTCCATCTTGTTTGGATGGTTTCTCTTGTTTCTGGTGGTGATATAGTTTTCGTCGCCACATTCAGTGCATTTAAGTATAACTTGATCGCGTTTACTGGCCATTTTAGTATCTTCACTCTCCCTTGCGCGTTTAGAAGTCTACCATAAGATTAATATAAAATCTATAATAGATTTGTTGGTAAATGATATGAATCAAAGAGAATTAACAAAAAAGATTAAAATCGGGAATACTTTTATAGGTGGATCAAATAGGGTTTTGATACAGTCGATGTGCAATATCAAGACTGAGAAATACCTTGATGTAATCAAACAAATTAATGAATGTGCCACTGCTGGGGCAGACTTAATGAGGGTATCTATTCTAGATGAAAATGATGCTTATGCCATTTCAAAAATAAAGGAAGGAATCTCAATACC
>URTN01000081.1 GCA_900550795.1 uncultured Mollicutes bacterium | reverse complement strand
AGCATGAGCCTACTCGCTTCTTGCGGCAACACCTCAACCGAATATGATTTAGCCACTCACGTTGCTGATGGCGAAATCGGCTATGTCGTTCTCGTTGGAGAAGATGGCAATCCAGAAGCCGAAGACCGTACCAAAGGCTGCATTGCTGCTATGGATGCAGTCGCTGCTAAGTATGGATTAAAAGCCAAAATGCTCGAAAAGACCACTTCCAAAGATGGATCTGGTGCTTCTTGGAGCGACACCCAAGCTAAAGTCTTAATGGAAACCTGGGTAACAAAGCATGGCGACAAGATTGACTTTGTCGTTTCTAATAACGATGGTATGGCCATTGCTGCTAGCTCTGTCCAAACCCTTCAAAAGAAGACCCCAATCGTTGGATTTGACGCTTTAAAGACTGCCTGCAACATGATCGTTGAAGGAACATTAGCTGGATCTGTTTCCCAAAACGGAACTGACCAAGCCTATGCTACCGCCTTAGTACTTGGCAACTTAATCGCCGGTAAGACCGACATCACCGAAGGATATAATGGAAACGCTGAATTAAATAAAGATGGCGTTGCTAACCATATCGTTCAAACTAAGCTAGCTGCTGTTACTGCTGCTAATGCTAATCAATATGCTCCAGGAAGCTATGTAACTCCAACCGCAACTGGATTACTCTCTGGAAAGAAGGTCCTATATTGCCTATATGACGCCAAAGATAACTTCATCGGCGAAACATATGCCAAAG
Source organism: uncultured Mollicutes bacterium (assembly GCA_900550795.1). Classification (GTDB taxonomy): domain Bacteria; phylum Bacillota_I; class Bacilli_A; order RFN20; family CAG-826; genus Alloenteromonas. The sequence goes on along the minus strand of URTN01000081.1, from coordinate 4,006 downwards.
ACCTTCCACATTATGTCACTGCTTTAGGTGGATCTTATAAGGAATTAAAAGGCGAAAACGACAACTCCAAGATGCTTGAATCTGTCAAGAACGCCAATCAAAGTGACTCCTTTGATGCCTACGCCTTCAATATCCCAGAACATTCAACCTGGCAAGAATACCTAAAGATTGCTGGATTCGAATTTGATGGAAGCGGTGCTTGCACTAAGAAAGGCAAACCAACTGTCTTCTTCAACCGTCAACCAAAGACTGGTTCTGATGTTGCTAATCTAGCAGCTGCCAACCTTGACAATGTCTACTTCGTTGGAACTGGTTCCACCGGACAAGGCGAAGTCCAAGGAAAAGTTATCACCGACTGGTTCGATGCTAACATGAAGAAATAACAATTTCTTTGTAAGTATGGGGCGAGCGTCTAAATAGAATTTGGGCGCTCGCTTCTTTTAGGAGGTCATATGGAAGAAACTACTAACATATTAGAAATACACCATCTCTCCAAAAGCTTTGGTAAAAACAAAGTCCTTCATGACATTAATCTTGAAGTCAAAAAAGGTACAGTCCTTGGCTTGATGGGTGAAAATGGTGCTGGAAAGTCTACGATGATGAAGTGTCTTTTCGGCATTTATAGTATGGATGAAGGCGATATTGTCCTCGATGGGAAACATATCAACTTCAAAGATCCTAAAGATGCTCTCGAAAATGGCGTGGCCATGGTTCACCAAGAACTAAATCAATGCCTTGACCGTACTATTCTCGATAACCTCTTCTTAGGAAGGTATCCAACAAAATTTGGCTTGGTCGATGAAGCCGAAATGCTAAGATCTGCCAAAGAACTTTTTGCACGTTTGAAGATGGATATCAATCCAAAAACTATAATGAGAAAAATGAGCGTTAGCGAAAGACAGATGGTCGAAATCGCTAAGGCAGTAAGTTATAACGCCAAAGTAATTGTATTAGATGAACCAACTTCCTCTCTAACTGAAAGAGAAGTAAGAAAGTTGTTCTCAATTGTTTCCTCATTAAGAGATAAAGGTGTCTCGTTTGTCTATATTTCCCATAAAATGGATGAAATATTTGAGATTTGCGATGAAGTCAGCGTTCTCCGTGATGGAAATATGATTATGACTAAATCAACTAAGGAAACTTGTATGGAAGAATTAGTCGCCGCCATGGTTGGACGTTCCTTAAGCCAGCGTTTCCCAAGAGTTGATAACACCCCAGGTGAAGTCATATTCGAATTAAAAGATCTTTGCACCCGTTATGCTCCAAAACTAAATAACATCTCCTTTAAAGTAAGAAAAGGTGAAATATTTGGTATTTATGGATTAGTTGGGGCTGGCAGAACCGAATTGCTTGAAACAATTTTCGGATTAAGGACCGTTAGAAGTGGTGAGATTATCTATAAAGGAAAGCCACTTGATTTTAAAGGTCCTTGGGATGCGATTAATTATAATTTTGCCTATCTTACCGAAGAAAGAAAGACCTCTGGTATCTTCCCAAAGATGAACCTTACCTTTAATACATGCATCTCTAGTTTAGATAAATTCATCCATGGGATTGCATTAAGTGATTCTAAGATGAAAGAATCGACTGAAGAAGAAATCAAATTGATGCATACCCGCTGCATGGGGGCTGATGATAACATCATGGCTCTTAGTGGCGGAAACCAACAGAAAGTCATCATCGGAAAATGGCTTGAAACATCTCCAGACCTTCTCCTTCTTGATGAGCCGACACGCGGTATCGACGTCGGTGCTAAATATGAAATATACCAATTGATCATCAACCTAGCCAAGCAAGGCAAGACATGTATCGTTGTTTCTAGCGAAATGCCTGAAATTCTTGGTATTACAAATCGTATTGCCGTCATGAGCAACTATAACCTTAGCGGAATTGTGGAAACAAAAGAAACTAACCAGGAAGAATTGCTCAAATTGAGTGCTAAATATTTATGAGGAGAAAGAAGATGGAACAAAAAGTAGTCGCGATACTTCCAAAAGAAGAATTAGCGAAAGAAATGGAAATACGTCAAAAACGCATAGATGCCTTAACTAAGCTTGGTGAAAAGCGCATTGCTGATTTACATCGAGAAATCCGCAGCGTTAAAAGCAACCATCAAATCCCAAAGGAAGCTAAAGAAGACATCATTATAAAAGATAAGGCCTTGATTGAAGAGGCAAAGAAAGTTGCCTTGACAAATAAGGAAGAACTCAAAAGAGAAAGAAAAGAATTCTATCAATTAGTTTCTTCTCAATATGGGGCCATGTTAAAGGAAAAGTCTGCTTCTAATAAGAAAGAAAAAGAAGAAGCTAAACTTACCCGTAATAAATTAATTGAGGAAGCAAAGACCACCTATAAAGCTAAGCTTGCTGAAATTAAAGCCGATTCAGTTGCTGCTTCTACTAAAGAAGAAAAAGAAGAAGCTAGAAGCAACCTAATCGCCGCTAAAAAGGCTTATATGCTCTCTGTTGAAGAAGCCAAAGAAGCTTATAACAATAAAGTAACTGAAAACAAAGATGCCAAGCATCAAATGTTCCAAGAACGTAGCAGCGCGATTAAAAATGCTAGTGGTAAACGTCGCCCAATCCAAGAATATTTCTTGGAAAAATTCGAAGAAAAAGTCTACAAATTCAATATGCGTGACTTCATCTTCAACAATGGTCTATATGTTGTTATTGTCTTAGCAATCATCTTCTTAACCATTGGTTATGCAGTTGCTAATGATGGGGCATTCTTGTTCAAGTGGAGCGTAATTGTTTCTATTGTTGAACAAAGCTCTCCTCGTCTATTCTTCTCGTTAGGTGTAGCGGGATTAATCGTCTTGGCTGGTACCGACCTTTCTGTTGGCAGAATGATCGGCATGGGCGGCGTATTGACTGTTATGTTCTGCACAACTAGCGGTATACCTGACATCAAATTCTTAGGACAGACAATGGATTTCTCTGCTATCCCACTTTGGTTTAGGGTAATCCTTGGATTCTTATGCTCAACTGTTGCCTGTACTTTCTTCTCTTGCTTAGCTGGTTTCTTCACTGCTAAATTCAAGATGCATCCATTCATCTCAACCTTAGCTAACCAACTCATCATCTTCGGTGGTATGGTCTTATTGACTGAAAATGGATTCACCGGCATGCCAAACAATGACTTAATCACCAATTTGACTGGTAGGATAAACGGCACATTCCCAATTATGATTATCTATGCGATTGTATTAATTATCGTAATGTGGTTTATCTGGAATAAGACGAAGTTTGGCAAGAATATGTTTGCAGTAGGTGGCAATCCTGAAGCTGCTGCTGTTTCCGGAATCAGTGTATTCTGGACAACCATGGGCGTCTTCTTGATGGCTGGTATCCTTTATGGATTAGGATCATCAATATTCGGTATCTATTCGACTTCTGTTAAGGCACAGAACGGTACTGGTATGGAATCTGATGCTATTGCAGCTTGCGTTGTCGGTGGCGTCTCATTTAGTGGCGGCGTTGGTACAATCCATGGCGTTGTCATCGGGACCTTGTTGTTCCAGGCCATCTCTTTCATCCTTCCATATATTGGAATTGGTGACTCTAATGCTCAGTTATTCGTCAAAGGCATCATCATCCTTGTTGCTGTTACATTTGACTGTGCTAAATTCCTTAAGAAGAAATAATAAAAATAATGTATCATTAAGGGGAGGGCTTCCTCCCCTTTTCTAAAACAATGAATATCTATACTTTCTTTACTTTAATTATCATTGGTTTTATCTGCACCTATACGGTTGCTTTAGCGTATGCAAAATATTTGCGTGGCCAAACTAGTGGCAAGATAAATGACCTAGCACCTATACTGACTGCTATATTTTTCGGTGGACCAATCTTGCTTCTAACATATATGATTACTGAGATACGTATAGAAGATTTAGGACATAAAAGACGTTATTTGATATTTGGTATTATTCACACCATATGGCAAGCTACATTAGTCGTGCTTCTAGTCTATTTTGGATTAGTCCACGCTTAATAGATTTAGC
>URTN01000080.1 GCA_900550795.1 uncultured Mollicutes bacterium | reverse complement strand
GTCTTTGAAGATCCAGTAACATTATATTCAGTAGCCATAGATCCATCATTGACTTTTTGTCCCTGGGTCCATTTCATTGGCTGCCTATAATATAAATCTGCATATCCTGAAGTAGCGCTTACTCCACTAGGGAAATTGCCAGTAAGTCCGATTTCATCCCCATAATAAACCCAGGTAATTCCAGGGAACAAGATAGAGGCGATCTTAACGCACATTGCACTTTGCTCAAGTGATTTGTAATTAGATGCATTTACATTTCCCTGGATAGAAAGCCCAGAAGTATCCCCGCTTCCTGCAATGCGGTTGATAACACGAGCTATATCGTGATTGGAAGTAAATAGTCCTGGTAAAGATGTATCACCCCTATATTTATTGTATGTTCTATATACATCGACAAAATTCCAGGCCGAATTAGATGCGGTTTGGAGCAAGTTATCTTTGCCATTTCTAGCATTAGAGTCGCTACTAACATTATAGGTAGAACTATTAGATAAGAATCCGCTAGCAGTCCCATATTTAGAAGTTGAATTGCTTCTTCCAGTCGCGGCAGCTGAAGTCAAATTGAAATAGGAATAGAAATCAAACATCGAATCAAATGAAGAATAATAAGGTGCGACATGGTATGCATGTCCATCGAAATTCTCCCCAACAATAAATGAATTCGGGTATTTTGATTTCAGTTTGTAATTTAGTTCATTGAAGAAATGGATGTTCTTAGTTAGGTCGCTAGAATAATCTCCAGAAGCGGATTTATCATAAATCAATGAATCGCCATCGCTAGAAGATACTTCATCATTCATAAATATATGTTTGACCGCATCAAGCCTAAATCCATCGACACCGAATTCGCACCAATCAAGAGTCATCTTATAGACGGCTTCCCTAGTTGACATATAAGAATAATTAAGTTCAGGCATATCGCTACCAAATTTAGCGTAATAGCTATATGGATGATCACCATATGGATACCAGGAATTGTTCTGGTTTATCTTATCCTTATTATTAATGTGGTTTCCCCATTGGTAGAAACCTCTGTAATCAGGATCTAGATTCGCACTAGAAATAAACCAGTTATTATTCGTCGATGTGTGGTTAAGTACCAAATCCATCAAGACCTTCATGCCCTTTTGATGGACCTTTTCGATTAAGTCTTTATAATCTAGCAAGGCTGATTCAGCACTAACTAAGCCATCGGTGGCATTTGGAGAAGTCTTAGACCCAAACTTAGGATCGACTTTTGTATAATCAGAAATGTCATAGCCATGATAAGAAGATGACAATTGGATTGGGGTAAGCCAAAGTACCTTGACTCCTAAATCACTTAGATAATCTAGTTTCTGGCTAATTCCATAAATGTCCCCAAAGCCATCTCCATCGCTATCAGCAAAAGAAGATACCATTATTTGATAACCAACTCCTAAAGACTTGAAGTAGCTAGAAGTTGCCATTTTAGAGGCAACTTTGTTCCAATTTACATCATCATATTTAGAATCACCATAAGTGACATTGCTCCCATCGTCATTATCAAATGGAGAAGACAATGAACTAATTGGTTTAGCAGAAAGAGAAGTCTGGACTTGATCTTGCAAGACAAAGGCATGGTAAGCCTTGTTTCCATCTTCTAGTTCAAGGGCAAATTCATCTAGCTTGACTGATAAATTAGACCCATCATTAACCCAGAATCCACCGCCAGTTTTTCTAGTAGAAGATTTAACAATTTGGATTCCAATCTTGCTAGATCCATCAAAACTCATTGGTTTATTTAAAAACTTTTTGTTCGTATTGTCCCAGCCACTAGAATAAGTAGCCTTTAAATCAATATCGATATAGGCTCCGCCAAAGCTATCAATAGTGGCATCTCCAGTAACATCGAATCCATCGCTACTACTAGTCCTTCCAACCCAATCGAATTTATGGCCTTCGCTTGCGCTCGGAGCCATATTCCAGGCCCAGATATCATAATCTTCATAGCTAGAAGGAGAATTATCATAACGATAATAATGGAAATAGAAATGGTTTGCTTCTGAATTGGTTTTTAAAGCAGCTAGATATTTATTTAATTCATCTTCGGTATGATTTGTAGTAGATTCCTTTTTATATCTAGCATAAATCACCAAATTGCCCTTTGGCATCTTTAAGGAAGTAATCTCAGTACCAATCTTTCCCATCTTAGTAACTAAATCATATTCCTTACACCAAGAAATAAAGGAATATCCAGCCCTAGAAGGAACATATTTAGATAGATCAATTTCTTCTCCTTCTTTATGAGTGCTAGATTGGATTGAATTACCCCCACAAGTAGCAAACATCAATGTATATGTTTGGTAAAAAGAAGTTTCAGTATTTGCAAAAGAAGAGGAAACACTAGAAGAATTCCCTCCTGAGCAAGATAAAGCTAGGCTAGAGAAGGCTAATAAAAGAATACAAGATGACTTTTTCATTACTCTACCCCGCTTTCAGTTACTAGATTAATCCAAATCTTGGAGTTGGATGGCTTGAAATAAATATCGAAAGTACCAGCTTTAGTAACTACGACATTATCACCGGTACCTTTTTTAAAATAAGTCTCGTTCAATAATGAAGGATCGCCTTCAATTGCACTATATCCAGCCCAAAGGGTACCTCCTTCTCTAGTATCATGAATTTTCCAGGTGTCAGAAATAGCAAAGCTAATCCTAATGCCAACTTGGTCAGGATAAGTTGTATCTGGCTTGGATTCTAATAAAACTCCAGAAATACTAGTCCAATCATCCCCTTCATTTAGGAATGAACCTGAGCCAACAATCTTATAACCTTCTTCAACTACTGGAGGTAAAGGTGGCTCCGGCGCGTCAGGATTACCTATATCGCTAGGATCATAAGTAGACCAAGTCCCAGTTACACTACTTGAATAATTTTCTTCGCTGTCTTTGATTGTGAATAGATTAGTAGTAGCCAAATCTAGAGGCAATTCAGCAGTAGAGAAAGCGTTCCAATAAGTCTCTCCATCACCTGACATCCTCAAGAAAGAAAGATAACTAATTTCCCTAATATCTTCTATATCTATTTTCCAGTAATTATAGCCAACATTAGTATATGTAGTTGGGCAAAAACGGATATGTTCCATCTTCCTGCCACTACCAGTATCATCATCGATGCCGCCAAATCTAACATTAGTAGAGGCCGCATCTTTATTCCACCAAGAAGCATCGGCAAAATATATGGTCGCGGAATAATTATCTTCGCTACTAGAGGTCGAAGTAGATTCACTACTAGAAGAATTGGTTGAAGAAACCTCTATTTCATCCCATTTTGCATATAAATCCCAATCAGAAGTAACAAAAGTCGACCTGAATAGATATTTGACTTGGAATGAATCATTATCGACATACCAACCACCGAATTTATAGTTTTCTCTTGTTGGCATAGTTGGTTCTTTAGCAAAAGTATTATGCTTTACTCTTATTGGAGCAACTTCACTTCCCCCATTAGAATGGAAAGTAACCGTGTGATAGATTGTTTCATCAGTCCCAGTCTCAATTGGACTTGAACTAGATGGAGTCTCCCCAGCACACCCAGCTAGCATAACTAGAGGCAAAGTTATTAGTAATACAATATTCTTTTTCATATTTAGGCAATCCTTTCTACAAATAGCATTTCATGCTTGCTAATGGCTAATTTATAATCAGAAATTTCGATTATATCGCCTTTATTACGTTTAGAACCATATAAGACCCTAAGCTTGCCGTTGCCGATTCCGATAATGGATTCATCTTCATTCATCCTTCCCCCAAGGAAAGAATAGACATCTAATTTAGTAGAAGCTGGCATCTTGGAGAATTCAGTCTGGGCTGCCAAAACTGGACGTAATAGATTTGAAGCATCGCGTTGCACCAAATCATCCCATAAACGGCTATATTTTTTAGTATTGCCATCATTATCTTTATAACTACCTTGGATTGCATTATTGCTAGCTCCGAGTCTTCCTTCTTTTACTAACGCTTTTCTAGTAGATATGGCTTCTTTTATCTTATCGAAATAAGAAAGGTATTTGACTTTCCTAGACCAATCAAAAGCATTGACCGAATCTCCATATTGATAGGAATTTCTTACTAGATAATCCCCATCTCCACCTGGGATTTCGAATCCATCACCTTCGATATAGGTTTCATGTGCCTTGATGGAATCCTTTAATAAATCGATATTAGGATCATCTTTTTTCATGATTTTTTGCCTAAAGAATTCACTTCCCCCATGGATAAAGGCAGCACCTTGGGAGAAGATAACATAACTCATCGTGGCAAGCGCGGCGTCTTGAATTGGGTTAGTGTCGTTATTGCAATTCTTCCCTCCATCATACATATAATTAAGCGAATCATATAAAGTGTAATTATCGTGGCAATCGACATAATTTATCGTTTGGGTTGGGCTAGTAGCAATGCCAGCTTGGGTTACATGCCTATTTTCACCTAGATAAGTGCAGGCTGCATCATACATTGTATTTTCGCTTAAATCGGAAGGACCTTGCCCCATAAAGCCATAGGAAGGAACTATATCGGCCCATTTTGTATCGCCTTTAAGTCCGTTTCTACCTCCATCATTAAAAGCACCGACTTCCCCTTTGCCATTATCTCCTAGATATTGATAGACATTTTCCTTTCCAGCCTGGGTTGAACTAGCAAATCCGCTTCCTCTCCATCCTTCGCCATAGACAACGATTTCAGGATCAATTTCATATAAGGCATCTTTTAGTTTTCTCATCGTAGAA
>URTN01000079.1 GCA_900550795.1 uncultured Mollicutes bacterium | reverse complement strand
ATATAACAAAACTGCAAAATTTGCATTTTTGTTATAAATTCAGTTTCCTTTATATTCCCCTTGATAATCGCCTACTCTTTTATCAAAATCTATTGAAGGAGAAATAATCCATGTCAAAAGAAGTAATCTCAGTATCCATAGATAAAGAAACAAAAATAAACTCTACTAAATTATTCAACAAGCTTGGATTAGATTTATCCACTGCTATTAATATATTCCTTAAACAATGCATATTAAGAGGAGAGTTTCCTTTTGATATAGATTATTCAAATGAATTATTAGATGCAGCAAAAGAGGCTATAGAAATATCTAAAGATCCTAATATTGCGGGATATAAAGACATGGACGAATTAAAGAAAGCCCTTGAAAACTAAAAACAGGATGAGTTATTCGCCCACCCTGTTAATAAGATTTATATTAAGTTAATTAGAAACTCCAGGCACATATAGCACGATAGTTAATTCAACAATGTTGGACTTAACCTTGCCATCTTTTGTCTGGGCTTGCAACTTGACTACACCAGGATTATTCATGGCAGTAATCTTGAAATCACGTCCTTCCCCAAAAGAATATGTTTCAATCTTAACTAAATCAGCACCTTCGATTGCCACTAGTTCAACATACTTCTTAGAAGCACCGACTGGATTAACTTCAATAGAAGCAAATGTTTTAGACGAACTTAATGTAGGATCTTGGTTATCAACCTGGCTATTTTCTAATTGAAGAGTAATTGTTTCGGGATTAATTATCTTCTCTTTAGCTTCCGTTACCATTAATACATAGCTTGGGAAGCCGCTTGGCTGAGTAGTCTTATAATAAACAACTGCTTTAACTATAGAAGTAGTAAGTACTTGTAGGTGTTTGTCATTTCCCCAAGAGAAGAAATAATATCCAGTACCAGCAGCATCGCTAGGATCAGCAAGGAAATACCCAGATCCATTTAACATCCCGCTAGTCTTATTGAATTTATCTACAGACAATTCTACTTCAACAGCCTTCCCATATTTTAATTCTTCTTCAGTGAAGTTCTTGAAATCGGCTTGAGTTACTTTGCTATATGTAGTCGTGACATCAATGCCAGCTGTAACTTCGAATGTTACTTGATTAATCGTAGGGATCAATCTTTTCTGGTAATCATAACGAACGCCTTTTACCTTGACCGTATCATTAAGTTTTACCTCATGTGGATAGAAGTCATTTTCAACAATGCAATAAAGGTATCCGGTGTCATCTTGGATAAGGAAGCCATTCTTATAGAAGCCAATAATCTTACCAACCGCATCAACTTCAGCCCCAACAGCCATATCTCTAATTGAGCTTATGGAAGAATAAGAGCCTTCGGTAACAATTATTTCGATAGGCATACTGGTTTTATCATTAAGTTTAGCAACTACATTGACTTGCCCAGCCTTCTTGCCAGTTAAGGTATTGCCTTCTAAAGTCGCATTTTCTTTGCCACTTATTATTTCAAATGTAGGTTCCCCTTCCATTCCAGATGGCAAAGTCGCAGTTAAGGTAATGGATTTACCAACTGCCACACTAGAATCGCTAGAAGTAACGATGATATTATTCTTGTCTTTTGATTCGTTATGGATTTTAGTACCTTCATCAGTCAAATCGATAGAGATGGTACCTTTGTAATTAGTGAAATTGCCTTCGATAGAAACATAATCGCCCGTTTCAATCTTTTCTTTTTTCCAATAAGATTTAACAGTCTCTAGCGAACCCCTCTTATTGAATTTGGCCTGGAATGGGACAGATCCATATTGAAAATCAAATATAGCGTCTTTCGCACCTGTTTGCTCAACGCTAGAAAAATCTCCGCTAATATATTTGCCAGTAACCTTGATTCTTGAACCGGCTAGAATTGGGGCAGCATTTAACCCTAATAAGTCACTTTCCTTATTTATTTCATAGCAAATAGGCTCGTTAACGGTCATATTAGACTTATATACCCTACCTTCAGGAATAAAATCCCCTTGGTAATTACCAGCTAATTGAAGACCATAATTCCCATTATCGACAATCGCAGTTACTAATACGGCTTCATTATAGATAACCTTATTATCTTTAAATCCATCCCCGGTTTCATAAGTGCTGTCGAGGGCATTCATGTTATAGACATAGAACCCATTCTTGCCATCCATCAAATAGAAAGTATTTGAATAGCAAGCACTAATCTTTCCTCTTACAGTAACTAACTTGCCATTATATTCATTGATGTTTTCCTTGATGTCTTTAATTCCAGTCACTGCCTTTGAGGTAAATGAAAACGGAACATCTTCATATCCTTCTTTAGAAATGATTCCAGATACTTCCCCGCCATCTAATAAGATGATGTTATTTCCTCTAACACAGACAAAATTCCCACCTTTTATAATGTTGATATGGCAATCTTCAATAACATTCCCATCAATTCCCTTGATAACTACCCCAATTGTCTCCCCGTGAAAGAATTTTCCTTCGAAAGCAACATTCATTTTTGCTAAAGGGATGTCCTCGATATCAAATTCAAGTTCCTTGCTAGTAAAACCAACTTTACTAACTTCAATCTTTACATGACCCACTTCAACTAAAGTAAGTTGGTTGCCATTTAGGCTAACTAGGGATTCGCCTTCGATAATTCTAACCGAGGCATTTTCGACGACTTCATTTAATTCGTCTTTAATAATGATGGTAACTACTTCCCCTTTAATCTTGCTTCCTTCAATAGTTAATAAGAAAGCCTTCTTTTCTGAATCAACTTTATCGCTTGATTCAGGTGAACTCTCGATGCTAGATCCATTATTTGAATCTACACATCCAGAAAGAGTTGCTGCACCTACTAGACCTAAAGAATAGATTAGCGCACGTAACGACTTTTTATTCATGTGTTCCTCCTACTTGAACTTAGGCATTATACGGATAAAAGGTATATCTATACTTAAGTAAGGTATAAAAAGGACAAAGAGAATATTTTTGTCTAAATTAAGAATAGAAAAGTCCTAAAAAACTACATTAATCAGAGGGCTTTTACTTATATATGTTATTTATTAAGATTCTTCTTAATCTAATTTAATGCACCTTACTTGCAACTATATAAATCTAATCTATAAAATGTCTTGCCTTATTATAAAGATGAAAAGAATTGGATTAATAACATTAATAACAACCTTGCTAGGAACATCTATTGGTTATATAAATTCCAATAGACTACTCCTAAAAGCAAATTCATCTTCTTTTCATTCTGATATAAATGAAATCGTTCAATTAGATAACTTTGATCCTAGAGCTGAGTTGACTCCAGTTCAAGATCAAGGAAACTCAAACCTATGTTGGGCATATTCAACAATTAACGCTAGCGAGGCTTCTATATTAAAAAATAGACTAGCTAACAAAGATACATTAAAACTTAATCCACAAGCCCTTGCTTATAGAAGGTTTTATAGGAATACGGATCCATTAGATAATAACCAACCCTACAGCAAGTCCACTGATTGGCTTAATGCCCAAGGCTCAATTAGCAATACCCCACCTATATTAAGTATGTGGCAAGGCCCAATAGGAGGAGATAAGCCTGCAGCAGATGTCTATGCTAATTCGCTTTTTAGATTAGAAGAAGCAAGCCTAATTTCATCTGGATTAGATAATGAAAATAGAATTAATGAAATAAAACAGGCAATAGCTAAATATGGGGCTGTCACTGCTTCTACTAGTTATGATGGAAGGAATAGATATTACTATAACGACAAGGATATTAAAAATGGGGTAGCCCATGCGATTACTTTGATTGGATGGGATGATAACATTGATAAAGACTTATTCGCTCCAAAGAGTGCAACTAGAAACGGAGGATGGCTAGTAAAGAATAGCTATCTAGATAACCCCTATTTCTATTTGACTTACGATAGCAAGATTCTAGACACTACATCCTGGGTATTTAACTATGCCCCTAAAGATAAATATGACTATAACTATTATTATGATAATAATGAGGATGATGCGGGATTATTTAGATTAAAGGGATTTGCGAATATCTATCAGGCTAAAAAGGGTAATGATGAATATAAAGAATATCTAAAAGCGGTTAATGTTTCCTTTATCGGAAATGATGTAGATGTAACTATTAAAGTCTATACCGATGTTCCTAGCATGGGTGCAGTTGCAGTCGAAAAAGGAACATTAGCAGCCACAAAGACCGAACATTATAAATATCAAGGATATAAGACAATTGAATTAGGTAATCCAATTTTATTAAACCCAGGTAGCTATTTTTCTATTGTAGTTGAAGTAACTAACCCGTCTAATGATGCCCGTATCAGTCTAACTACTGCTAGTCAAAAGAAAGCATCATTTAAGAAAGTTGGCTCCGATTACGAAGAATTATTTAACGGGAGTTATGTTGCTAGAATAAAGGCCTATACAAAATGCATCAAAGAAGAAATAAATGAACATATCCATGACTGGAATACACCAATTTATGAATGGAACGAAGATTATTCTTCTTTAAAGGCAACTAGGACATGTAAAGAAGATTCTAACCACATAGAAAGTGAAACCGTCGATACCGTTATATCAATCACTACTCAGCCTACTTGCCTAACAAAAGGCAATAAGCATATCGAAAGCAAGCCTTTTACTAACCCTGCATTTGAAGTCCAGACATTAGATATCGATTTAGGATATGGAACCCATTCATATTCTTCTTGGATTGATGAAATTGCTCCTAGTACTGAAAAAGAAGGTATTAAAGGCCATAAGGATTGTTTAATTTGCCATAAACATTTTGATAATGAAAATAACGAGATATTAGATTTA
>URTN01000078.1 GCA_900550795.1 uncultured Mollicutes bacterium | reverse complement strand
AAACCGATATCAAGCCAATTATATATGAAGAGAGCAATGTAATCGGTGGTATTTCCCAAACATTCGAATATAAAGGCAACAGGATGGATATCGGTGGCCACCGCTTTTTTACCAAAAATGATTTGGTCATGGATGTCTGGAAAGAATTAATGAAACCTCAAGGAGCCCCTGCTTTAGATGAAAAACTCCTTAATGAAAATAAGCAATACGAAGGAAAAGCAGATCCTGAAAAAGAAGATGATGTCTTCTTGACTAGAAGAAGGGTTTCTAGGATTTATTATCTAGGCAAATTCTTTGATTATCCTATATCAATGAAGCCAAGAACATTTTTAAACATGGGCTTTTTTAGAACCATGTCGGCAGGATTTGGTTATATTCATTCCTGCATTTTCAAAAAGAAAGAAGATTCCTTGGAGAATTTCTATATTAACCGTTTTGGTAAGCCTTTATATAACATGTTCTTTAAAGACTATACGACTAAAGTCTGGGGAAGAAGCCCAAAAGAAATCTCTCCTGATTGGGGAGCTCAAAGGGTAAAAGGTTTATCATTAATGAAGACTTTTATCTCTGCCCTTACTAAGCCATTCAGGAAGAAATCTAGCAAGGTAGAGACTTCTTTAATCGAAGAATTCTATTATCCTAAAAAGGGACCAGGCCAGCTCTATAGCAAGATGGCAGACGAAATTATAAAAATGGGAGGAGAAATCCACTTCAACTCCAAAGTAAATAATGTTCATTTAAATGGAAATTCTATCGATTATATCGAGGTTAATGGAAATATAATCAAAGGGGATTATTATATTTCTTCAATGCCTATAAAAGATTTAATGAATTCCATGAATGACGTCGATAAATCATTGTTAGATATAGCAAATAATCTCCCATATAGAGATTTCATCACGGTCGGATTATTGCTTGATAAATTAAAAATCAAGAACAAGACCAAGATGAAAACAGTCAATAACATCGTCCCAGACTGCTGGATTTATATTCAAGATAATTCAGTAAAACTAGGAAGGCTTCAGATATTTAATAACTGGTCCCCATATATGGTAGATGATTTGCAAAAGCACATCTTTGTCGGACTTGAATATTTCTGCAACGAAGGCGATGAGATGTGGAATATGAAGGAAGAAGATTTCATTAAATTCGCGATTGATGAATTGGTTAAAATCAAGATAATTGATAAAGAAGATGTCCTTGATTCAGTCGAGCTAAAAATAAAGAAAGCCTATCCTGCCTATTTTGATTCATATGCAGAATTCCCGAAAGTAAAAGATTATCTTAATTCAATTGATAACCTCTACTGCATCGGAAGAAATGGCCAACATCGATATAACAACATGGACCATTCGATGTTAACCGCAATTGAAACAGTGAATGTAATCAAAAACGGACTTGATAAATCTATTATCTGGAACGTAAATGCCGATAAAGAATATCATGAAACTAAAGAAGCCAATTAATTTGGCTTTTTTTATGGGTAAAAATCAATTTTTTCTTGCCTATATGGGTTGCTAAGACTAGACTTAACCACGTCAAAACAAGGAGAGGCTTTTATTATGAATAAAAGAAACATTGCAATCATCGCACACGTAGACCACGGAAAGACTACCTTAGTCAATTCACTTCTAACTGCATCCGGGACTTTTAGGAATAATGAAGCTGTCGCCGATAGAGCAATGGATTCAAATCCGCAGGAAAGAGAAAGGGGAATCACCATCCTTTCAAAGACCACTTCCATTGTCTATAAAGATACAAAAATCAATATAGTAGATACTCCAGGGCACGCTGATTTTGGTGGCGAAGTCGAACGTATCATGCACATGGTTGATGGATGTTTATTGCTTGTTGATGCTTTTGAAGGAACAATGCCTCAAACTAGGTTTGTCTTAAAAAATGCCCTTGAAAACCATATAAAGCCAATAGTCGTCATCAATAAGGTCGACCGTCCAAATGCCGATCCTCAAAAAGCAGTCGATGAAGTCTTGGATTTATTTATCCAGTTAGGCGCTCCAGATGATTTGCTTGATTTCCCAGTTGTCTATACTTCAGCTTTAAACGGAACTAGTAGCTATTCTAGTGATCCTTCAACCCAAACTAAGGGAATGGATCCTGTATTTGAAACAATACTAAAGGAAATCCCTGAACCAATTTGTGATCCTTCTGGACCATTTAGATTCCAACCAGCTTTGCTTGATTATAACGAATTTGTCGGAAGAATCGGCATTGGTACGATTAGAGGCGGGTCCATTAAAGTCGGCGATACAGTTACTGATATTGCAACTAACGGAGACAAAAAAGACTTCAAAGTCATGAAATTATATACTTTCCTTGGATTAAAGCGAGTCGAAACTAACCAAGTCGAAAGCGGCGATATCTGCGCTATTGCAGGTTATGATGAACTTAATGTTGGTGATACTATTTGCGCCGTTGGGCATGAAAATCCACTTCCTCCGCTTAGAGTCGATGAACCAACCTTACAAATGGAATTTGGTACCAATTCGTCTCCATTAAGGGGACAAGATGGCAAATTTGTCACCGCTAGGGTTATTGAAGAAAGATTATTCGAGGAAGTCCAAAGGGATGTTTCCTTAAGATATAAACGTATACCAAATACCGAGACTTGGATCGTTTCTGGTAGAGGTGAACTCCATCTTTCCGTCTTAATCGAAACCATGAGAAGAGAAGGATATGAGCTAGAAGTATCCAAGCCTCACGTCATCATAAAAGAAATTGATGGCAAGAAATGCGAACCATATGAAGACCTTCAAATCGATGTCCCAAGCGAATTTGTAGGGGATATAATGGAAACCCTAGGCCAAAGAGGCGGAATAATGTCCGATATGAATGAAAATAATGGTCAAACAAGACTTAATTATGTCATTCCTTCTAGAGGCTTATTAGGATTTGTATCTAATTTCCTTACATTAACAAAAGGTTATGGAATCATTAACCACACATTTAAGGAATATCGTCCAATCTATAACCATGTAGTTGGAGAAAGAAACCTTGGGGTTCTTGTATCTGTTGATAAAGGACCTGCCACACCTTATTCAATCGAAAAGGTCGAAGACCACGGGATTATGTTCATCCTTCCAGGAACGATTTGCTACGAAGGTATGATTGTTGGGGAACATAGATATCCAGTCGATCTCTGCGTCAATGTCACCGCGACCAAGCCTCAAACTAACGTTAGAAGCTCGAATAAAGACCAGACAGTTGTCTTGAAGAGCCCTAGAAAGATGTCGCTAGAAGCTTGTTTGGATTATATTAATTCCGATGAATTAGTAGAAGTCACTCCTCTTTCATTCAGGATGAGAAAAAGGATATTGTCCACTCCTGACCGTAAGAAATTCGATGCCAAAAAGAAGAATGAAGACGAATTGAATAACGAACTTTCTTCTTATTGCTAATCAATTTGGATTGAAGTAATCTCTTCAATCCTTTTTTTATCTTTTTCTAGTTGGATTTTTAATTCTTCTAAGGAAGCAAACTTCTTTTCATCACGTAAGAATGAAAGGAAGCTAATATAGACATGTTTATTATAAATATCTTGGTCAAAATTAAGTAAATGGGCTTCTATTATAGGCTTTTCTAATTTACCGACTGTAGGATTGTTCCCAACATTTATCATAGATTTATAAGGAATTCCATTTACATAAGTAAGGCCGAAATAAACCCCGTTTTTAGGCATTACATAAGGAGAGTCAAAAGAAATATTAATTGTTGGGAAGCCAATATTCCTTCCATTATGGAACCCTTCTTTTACTAATCCATATATTTCGTATGGATGAGAGAGGAATCTAAAGGCTTTCCTTACATCTCCTTGCTTAATAAATTCCTTTATAAGAGAAGAAGAAATCTTTTCATCTCCGATATATTCGATATCAAGCGCGAATACCTTGAAATGTTTTTGTAACAAATATATATCGCCTTTACCAAATTTGCCAAAGCTATAATCTTTCCCGGTTACACATGTTTTTACTCCCAAAGGAATCAATACTTTTTCGATAAATTCAGCTGGAGTCAAATCAAAGAAAGCTTGGTTTACATCGATTATAAAGCAATAATCTAGTCCTACTTTTGATATATATCTAATCTTATCATCGAGTGAAGTAAGTACTTCTTTACTCTTATTTCTAGATAAAAACAATTCTGGAGAAGTAGAAAACAAAAGGATGCCTGAACTAGAAGAAGATTCTAGTCTAGCTTTATAGGCAAGTTTAGCATGGGCTTTATGGAATCCATCGAAAGTACCTAAGGCTAAAGTCAACCCTTCAATCCTTGGGAATTGCTTATTTAAATCCAAATGAATTATTTCCATTAAAATAAACCTCTTAAGCAGGAATAATATCCATTTTCATCTTTTTTATAAATAGCAAGGGCTTCTTTATTGCTAAAAAGAAATATCTTTTCTTCGTCTCTATCTAATCTAATCTTCTTGCCGTTTTTTATATCCTCAATATCTTTTCCCTTTAATTCAAGCGAAGGCAAGAAAGAAAGAATATCCTTAACTGGAATAATATCATTTTCATAGATATCTTCTTTCTTTTTAGCTTTTATCGAATTGAAATCATCCACTTCTATTCGCCTTAATTTATCTAGATATCCAATCGTATTTAATCTAGAAGCAAGAGTTTCTCCTAAACTACGAATATAAGTTCCCTTAGATACTTTTACATAAAAATCTATGTAAGGGAATTTATAATCGATGAGTTTTGATTCAAATATCTTTACTGATCTTTCTTTGCGTTCAACTTCTTTTCCTTCCCTAGCTAAATCATATAAAGGGGTCCCATTTACTTTTATAGCAGAATACATC
>URTN01000077.1 GCA_900550795.1 uncultured Mollicutes bacterium | reverse complement strand
GTTGGGGTTAGAAAAGAACTTGCATTAAGGAAGATGAAGGAATTATCTGGAGGAGAAGTTACTAAAGCCAGATTTGCCATCATGACCTTAAGGAAAACTAATTTCTTGATGTTAGATGAGCCTACTAACCACCTAGACCAAAAGGCAAAAGATGCCTTATTTGAGGCGATTGAACGCTTCCCTGGTGCAGTAATATTAGTTTCCCACGAAAAAGATTTCTATGACGGCCTAGTCGATTATGAACTTAATTTCTAAGAAATGACTTTCTTCTTTTTATATCCAATTAAACGCATGGCTAACCTATATCCAGGAATGGAAAGCCAGTAATTATAGGCAATTACATCGGCATTATATAAAGCAATACCTGCCCTTAAATTCCTATCTAAATCAATAACCCTATCTTTTTCTATCCCAATATTTTCATCTACTAAGACCCATTGATTATCAATAGATAAACTAGATAACACCCCTTCGACATTCTTGATTGAAGAAATGCTTTTTATCAATTCTTCATAATTAGGATGATCTAGTCTAATATTATTCATCTCGGCGACTGCTTCATCTTGGGAATTCGAATACACGACCCCGCTATTTTTGAACAATCTATCAATATTAGAAAGAGCTAAAGTCTTTTCAGTTAGCAAAACCGAAAGGGAATCGCTTTTTCTTTTTATGCCGATAGAAAAATCATTCGCATGGGAAAAAACATATAAAAATGCGGCAATATAGGCGAATACGATTAACATCAATACTAATAGAATTACTTGATACGGTTGCATGTATTCTATTTTACTCCAAATCTAATTAGAAGGATACAACGGCATAATTGCCTTAAGGCAATATCTACTTTATAATAAATTCGAAATGGAGGGAAGAAATATGAACAAAAAACCTATTTGTGCAATTTTATATGACTTTGATTCCACCCTTGCCACAACTGACATGCAAAACTTTGGCTTTATTCCCGCCATGGGCATGAGCAAGGAAGAATTCTGGAGTCGCACTGGAAAATTTTCTTCTGAAACCGGATGTGAAAGAATCCTCTCATACCTTTATACAATGGTAGAAGTCGCAAAAGAAAAAGGCATTAAGATGGATAAGGCCTTTTTAAGAGAATGTGGCAAAACTATCAAATTCTTCCCAGGTGTAACAACTTGGTTTGATAGGATTAATGATTATGGAAGGGAACATGGGGTAAGAGTAGAACATTACCTTGTCTCTTCTGGAAACAAAGAAATTGTCGAAGGATGCCAAATTGCCGATAAATTTAAGCAGATATACGGATGCGAATATATTTTCGATAAAGTAAGCGGAGAAGTAATCTGGCCTAAACTTGCAATCAATTACACCCAAAAGACCCAATACTTCTTTAGGATTTCTAAAGGGGTATATGACGCTACTGATGATGCCGGCGTAAATGAAAAGAAGCCAGAAAGAAGAATCCCCTACTCCAATATGATTTATATAGGAGATGGAATGACTGATATCCCATCCATGATTATTGTTAAAAATAATGGGGGGAAATCTATTGCAGTCTATCCAAAAGGGAACGAAGATAGAGTCGCTTCGCTTTATGAAGATGGTAGGGTCAACTATTCTTGCGTTGCCGATTATAGTGCAGGTAAGGATTTAGAGAAAGTACTACACTTGATAATCCAAGGCATTGCAATCAATGAATCCCTTAAATTAAGAGAAAACCAAAATCCATTCTTAGATTAATATGAAATCAAAATTAAAGAAAACCATCGCCCTAGTCCTTGTTGGAGGATCTGGAGAAAGGTTTGGAAAAGAAAAACAATTTGTTTTGGCTTTAAACCGTCCTTTAATGTCTTTTACTATTGAAGAATTAGGTCTTTCTCCTTATATCGATGAGATTGTTCTTGTCGGGAAAAAAGGAACTCTAAATAAAACGCTAGAGATAGGGAAGGCTTATGCAAATAACAAGCTAAAAGCTGTTATAGAAGGAGGAAAGACTCGTCAAGAATCTTCCTATAAAGGCGTTAAATTCCTTATCGATAGCGGTTTTTCTTCCGATTCAATTGTCTTGATTCAAGATGGGGATAGACCAAATATTACCCAAGAAATGATTAAGGAAAATGTTGAATCCGCCAAAATCAATAAAGCTGCAGTAACTGCTATAAAAGAACCTAATTCGGTTTTTGCCTCTAACAACGATTACAAAGTAAATTCCTATTTGGATAGAAATGAAATCTATGAGGCACAGACTCCTCAGACTTTTGAATTAGGCTTAATTTATAAAGCACATCTTAAAGGAGATAAAAGGAAAGGAATAAACGATGATGCTAGTTTAGTAAGATTACTTAAAAAAGACGTCGCGATTGTTCCAGGAGACAAAAATAATATTAAAATAAATTACGTTAGCGATCTTAATTATTTCGAATACATCAAAGGAGGGCTAAATAGATGAATGAATATCTTCCTAAAGTAGGCGAATGTGCCATTGGGACTGTTGTCGCTGTCTATTCTAGCTATGCTATCCTCCTTTTTGATGAAGGATGGACGGGATTGCTACATATAAGCGAAGTATCTTTTAACTACATTCGCTCATTTACCTCTTTCATAACCATTGGAAGTATCTATAATGTCAAGGTCATTGATGTTAACAAAGAGACAAAAAGTGTTAGGGTCTCCTTGAAGCAAATGACTCCAAGCGAAAGACATGCAACCTTCCGCCACAAGAAAATCAACGAAAGCGAAATTGATTTCAAGGCATTAGAAGAGGCAAGGCCATCTTGGATAAAAGAGGAATTAACAAATATCGAGGCAAAAGAAAATGATTAAAGTTAATCTAGAACACTTAGGTTTCAAGCTAAATGAAGCCGATTTTAAGGAAAAAGTTGCTCAAATCAACACTGCAATTAATGAAAAGACATTGCCAGGAAATGATTTCCTAGGTTGGGCAAATTACCCATATTCATACGATAAAGAAGAATTCGAACGTATCAAAAAAGATGCTAAATACATTAGGGAAAACTTTGATTGCCTAGTAGTTGCTGGTATCGGTGGTTCCTATTTAGGTGCTAGGGCTGCAATAGAAGCCATCAATGGTTTATTTAAGGAAAATTCCTTCCCAATCATCTACATGGGCCAAACATTTTCCAGCAAATATGTAGCCCAAGTATTAAAGATGCTTAAGGGGAAGAAATTCGCTATCAATGTAATTTCTAAATCCGGAACCACAACCGAGACTTCAATTGCCTTCCGCCTTCTTAGAGAGCAACTAGAAGCCCAGATTGGAAAAGAAAATGCTTCTAAGGCTATATTTGCCACTACCGATGCCAAAAAAGGCGCATTGCTAGAATTATGCAAGAAATATGGCTATGAGAGATTTGTCTTACCTGATGATGTCGGTGGACGTTATAGCGTATTCACTGCCGTTGGACTTCTTCCAATGGCCGTTGCAGGAATCGATATTGATGAATTTATGCTCGGAGCCAAATTAGGAAAAGATGAATACGATACTTCTAGCATTAACGAAGCCTATAGATATGCCATTGCTAGACATTATCTATACAAAGAAAAAGGCTACCCAGTCGAGATGTTTGTCAGCTATGAACCAAATCTAGTCCAACTTGGTGAATGGTGGAAACAGCTTTATGGAGAATCCGAAGGAAAAGACAAATCAGGATTGCTTCCAGATTCCGCTACATTTACAACTGATTTACATTCCCTTGGACAATTTATCCAAGATGGATCAAAAGTCTTGTTTGAGACTGTTCTAGATGTAAAGAATAACGATGAAGAAGTCATTATCCCTCACGATGAAGATAATCTTGATGGATTAAATTATCTAGAAGGCAAATCGCTTAAATTTGTTTCCAATAAAGCCATGGAAGGAACTCTTCTCGCCCATAGTGAAAATGGAGGAGTTCCAAATATCGTTATTGAAATCGATAAGATGGATTCAAGGAATTTTGGCCAACTTCTATATTTCTTCATGAGAGCATGCGCTATGTCGGCTTATCTAAATGGAGTCAATCCATTTAACCAACCTGGTGTTGAAATATATAAAAAGAACATGTTCCATTTACTTGGAAAACCTGGATTCTAAAAATAATAACTAACTTAGGCCCAAACGTTAGAGTATCTAACTAAGGGTCTTTTTTAGTGGTTTGTCCCCTTAAAAGAGGCTACTAAAGCAAGAAAAATGAAAAAAACAAAAAATTCTTCTTTTTTTGCGTTGCTATTCTTTAGTCTTAATGATATATTAGTCAAGCGCGTTTTGCGGACACCCGCGGATGCTTAGCTCAGCGGGAGAGCATCGCCCTTACAAGGCGGGGGTCGTAGGTTCGAACCCTACAGCATCCACCATCTAAGGATTAACGCGCCAATAAACAACATGGGTGAATAGCGAAGTGGCCAAACGCGGCTGACTGTAAATCAGCTCCTTCGGGTTCGGTGGTTCAAATCCATCTTCACCCACCACTATGTTTATTGGGGTGTAGCCAAGCGGTAAGGCAAGAGACTTTGACTCTCTCATACGCTGGTTCGATCCCAGCCACCCCAACCAGTTCCTCCGCTAGCTCAGTGGTAGAGCACTTGACTTTTAATCAAGGGGTCGCGAGTTCGAGCCTCGCGCGGGGGACCAAACATTCTGCCCGGGTGGCGGAATGGTAGACGCAAGGGACTTAAAATCCCTCGAGAGCGATCTCATACCGGTTCAAGTCCGGTCCCGGGCACCAATATTTGAAGGATGCGAGACTGAAGTCTCGTTTTTTTGTACCTTAGAAACGTAATAAAGGTTCGAACCGCCGAACGTTAACTATAACCCCTTGCTTCACCGATAAAGGTTTCTCTACTAAAGAA
>URTN01000076.1 GCA_900550795.1 uncultured Mollicutes bacterium | reverse complement strand
TGGAATTTATCTATTTTCTCTTCGCTAGAGAAATTCGAATAAGATTCTAAAGATTTAACTTCTTCTAGTTTCAAGCCGACTATTTGAACCTTATTTTTATCGAATTCGATATAGAGGGTCCCCTCTTTTTCTAATTCTATCGTTCCTAGCGAAACAAATAATGAAGCAAATTCAGATTTATTAGAATCGATTTTATATGGTTTCCCATTAACCTTGATTACGGTTTCTTCTTTCCAATTCAATAACAAAGACAATTCATAATTAGTCTTGTCTTTTGCAACATAATCAAAATTAATCTTCCCATTTTCGTTATTGAGGAAATCAGAAGAATAATAACAAGGAATAACATGTTTAAATTGATTATCTTCTATGTTTGAATAACCAAAGAATCCAACGTGGTTTCCTTTTTCTTTCTTGTAACCCAAAACACCAGGAAGGATAGGGTCAAAACAAGAAACATTAGCTGTGTCGATATAGATATATAACTTATCTTTATTCTCAATCCTAACTGTATGAGAATAATTAAAATCAAAATTATTTATAGACTTTTCGACTACATGTCCTTCATGAATTAAGGAAATATAACCATTTGCAAAAGATAAGGAATAACCATTGCCTAATTCTATAATGGCCTTATCATCCATAAAAGCTTCTAGGACAAATTCTTTTTTAGCAGTCTCATCAAAATTAAATACAGTTTCTTTATCTTTTCCCCTATATGAATTTGTAGGCTTACGGTATTTTTCTACCTCAAAGAAAGTAGGGGAAGTGCTTACATTTCCATTCTTGATTAATAGCCTATCGAAGTTAACTACTCTTTTATGTCTACTTGGTGCATTTTCCATTCCGTGATAGAAAATTAGATAAGAACATAGGTTCGGAGATAAAACTTCACTAGAATGTCCTAATTTTGATATAGGAGTATCCGTGCTAATAATTAAAGGATTATTAATTCCATCAACATAAGGTCCATCTAAATGTCTAGAAACGGCATAATTAACCCTATACCCAGTTGCACAATAATGGTTGCCACAATAGAAGAGATAATATTTCCCTTCATAATTGATTAACGATGGCCCTTCTGTCCAGCCATCCAAAGATAAAGGAACTAAACGATGGTTAGATACATTCCCGTTTTCATCCATATCTAAAATGATGGTTCCGCTAGAAGAAGCTCTTAGGAAATGTAATTTGCCTTCCTTGCAAACAAATAAGCTTCCATCAATCATCGAATTGATGTTATCAGTAATTCTAATAAATGGACCAGTTGGAGAAGCAGAAGTAAATACATAATGGCCATTCCCTCTAGGAGAAGTAACCATATAGAATTTACTAAATGCATATAAAACTTCTGGGGCAAAGGAACAAATTGCTTTAGGATCACTAGTTATCTCGCCTAAATCTTCATAATTAATTAAATCAAGCGAAGAATAAACCCTAGGTAACCCTTCTGGATTAGCAGATGTAAAGTATAAATAATAAGTTCCGTCATGCCTTAAAACATAGGGATCCCCATAATCGCGGAAATTATTCTCTTTGAAATCAATCGGATTGCAGTGCTTCATTATTCCTTGACCCCACTCATCGTAATAGAACCCACAAACATATTCCTGAATATTAAGAAGAAGATAATCATAGGTATCGAGCTAACAAAAGCGCCGGCCATCATAACAGGGAATTCAAGATTGCCTCCTGTATCGCTATTTAATAGATTTAGAACAACTTGGACAGTCCTTATATTCTCGTTTGTTAGGTATAAAGAAGGTGCAAAATAGTCATTCCAAATTCCTACAAACCAGAAAATTATCTGCGCAAAAATGGCATTTTTTGCTAAAGGGAGTGCGATTTGCCAATACATTCTAAAGAAAGATGATCCATCTATTTTTGCTGATTCGATAATAGAATCATGGATAGCGCCTTTCATATAAGTAATAAGGAAGAACATCATGGAAATTCTTCCAAATAGACCAGGAATAATAATTGGCCAAAGTGTTCCAATTAAACCCATTGAATCATAGGCTCTATATTGAGGAAGCATGACCGCACTATAAGGAATCATCATGCCAACCATGATAGTAATTAGTAATGCTTTTTTGTGTCTAAAATGCATCTTAGCAAAAGCAAAGGCGGCTAAGGAAGAAACAAAAGTTCCGACTGGAATAATGCTAATTTCAATGATGACAGTATTTAAAATAGCCCTACCGAAATCATATTTATTAAATAGCTTTTCAAATACACCCCAGTTAGGATTAGCAGACCAAAGAACTAAATCTAAGGACATGTTTTCAGCAACGCTTTTTAAGGCGCTAGCAAACATCCAATAGAATGGGAAAAGCATTGTAAGGGCCAATAAAATGACAATTACGGTAGAAATAATATAAATTATCTTTTCGGATGTGGAAAAACGTGAAAACCTCGCGAATTTCTTTTTCTTGCTATTTGATGCTTCTTCGCTTTGGGCAAGAGCCAAAGGAACATTGTTCAATAACTCAACTCTATCCATAATTAAATATCAAACATCTTGCTCCTCTTGAATTGAATAATGGTAACTAAGGCAATAACAACGGCTAAGCTAACAGCTGCTGCTGAAGCCATCCCATATTTCCCGTCTTCTATACCATATGTCCAAATGTAATAAATAATTGTCTGTGCAGGTTTTGTACCTTTAGTAAATATTGCTGCATCGGCATAAGCCTGCAAGTGAGAAATGATTTGGGTTACTACTAAATAGAAAGTAGTAGGAGAAACCATCGGAACGGTGATATGCATGAATTGTTGCCATCTAGATGCCCCGTCGATTTCAGAACATTCATAATAATCGTCAGGGACATTATTGAGCCCGGCAGCATATAGAATCATCGTTCCACCCATGCCACCCCAAACACCTTTTATGAAGATAGCAATCTTAATCAAGAAGAAATCATTATTATCAAACCAGTTGATATGAAGATTAAACATCTTGTTGATCAAACCATATTCATAATTGAACATGTATTGCCAAATAACGCAGATTGAAACAGCACTAGTAACGGCAGGCAAATAGAACAGCAAGGACAAAAGCTTTGACCCGTGTGCTAATTGCTTCAAATAAACAGCTAGCAGCAATCCTGCGGTTATCCCTAATGGAATTGATAAAAGCAAGACAACCGTATTAGATACCGCATTAATGAAATCTTTGTTCTTAAAAAGGTTGATGTAGTTATTAAAACCAACCCACTTACCGCTATCCCTAATCGGATTATAGTCGGTGAAAGATTGATATATGGAAAACCCAGATGAAACTAGGGTGAAAATAATAAAGCCAATTAAAGGAACTAGAATGAATAAGAAAGCAATTCTTTCTTCTTTCTTCGCGCTTTTAGAAAGCTTTTCCTTCTTTTTCGAATTCTCTAAGGCGTAATTTTCTAACCTTAGTTTATCTAAAATATCCTCGCGCATAATTAATCTTGCATCGCAATTGCGTTCTCATCCAAGGAATCTTGGTGAGTGGAATAATACTCATCTAGATATTCAGAAGCGCTTTTTAAGCCCGTGTTTACATTATCGGCAATATTGCTAATCAAATCATCATAGGAAGAATTGTAATATAGATAGTATCTAGCGCGGTTATGATAAGTAACCTTGTCATTTCCAGTTGTAATATCTAGCCAGACATTCTTATGTTCTGGGAGGGTTTGCCTTCCTTCTAATCCAACATTATTGATCCAATCAGTCTTGGCCATGCTCATTAAATTAGGCATAGCTTGTCCTAATTGATAATTAAGTCTGGCACATTTTTCTCCTAGAGTTAGATATTTGGCCAAACGAATAGATTCTTCTTTTCTTTTAGTTTCATTCTTGTTGAATTTACGACAGCTAATGGCAACAGAGCCAATCCAAGAAGTGGATTTTGCTCCAGTGGCAGTTCCATATGGTGTAGGCATGATATCAAAATCGAAATCAATTGAATTCCAATACGCTTTTTGATCCCAAGGGCCCATGAATGTAACTAAACACTTTTGATTAAGGAATCTTTGATAACCGTTGCTTGATTTAGCTTCTTTAGCATTAGGAGCAATTCCGTGTTTTAAACTCAAATCGGCAATCCATTGGATTGCATCTTTGAAGTTTTTGGTATTGATAGTAGATGTTTTAGTATCTTCGCTCCAGAAATCGGCATTATTAGAATATACAGCATGCATTGGTTCATAATAGCCAAGAGGATAAGCGTTATATTCGTTATCTTTGAATTTTGAGAAATATTCAACAAATTCAGTCCAACTCATTGGATCAGTCGCACTTGGAAGTTGAAGCTCTTTACCGTTTTTGCCAGTTAATTTCTTGGTTTTGATAATGTTAAGCATCGCAGTCTTGTTATAGACAAGGCTATAAGGACCCAAATCTTTAGCAAGCCCATATAGAGCGTCGCCTTTTCCAAGTTGTTTGGTCTCAGAATCATATCTAAACATTGTCTTGGCAACTGGCCAAATGTCTTTTAAATCATCTTCGGTAACATATTCAGAAAGATCTAGAAGCTTTCCGGCACTAACCCATTGAAGGAAGTCATAATCAGGCATATAGAAAACATCTGGAAGATTCTTTGATTTGTTTTGAAGCAATTTAGAATAATTGGTTGCACTGACGGCTTCATATTTGACTCTGACACCAGGATTATCTTCCATGAAATTATTAATCATAATTTGGAAATTTTCTTGCTCTTCAGCAGAACCCCAACCAAAAAACTTAATTGGATCTTCTTCACCGTTTTCACCACAAGAAGCAAGAGTAGCGGCTCCTAATAAGCATAAACAGGAGATTAATTTCCATTTTTTCATAAATTACCTCAATTGGCTAAAAGCCAACATTTCTAGATATTATAAATTTTCCTTTTTTGTCGAGTAATCTTCAATATATAGC
>URTN01000075.1 GCA_900550795.1 uncultured Mollicutes bacterium | reverse complement strand
GAATAGCCTTTGTCTTTGCCACGACAAAGATAGAGTTATAATAGACGAAAACGGCTTCTATTTTCCTTGCTGCAACAAGCATATCAAGGCAAAGAAAAACGAATTATTAGAAGTATCACCTGGATGTTTAGAGAAAGAGCATAAATTTTAGGGAATGTAAATATGGATTATTCAATTAATGAAATTTTATCGGCTTCGATTGCCTTAGTGGGAATCTTGTTCTGCTGGTTTTCTTTCTTCTTCAATTTGTTTGTTAGGAAATATAGGAAGAACAAGTTATTCTACATGATTGTCTTGTTCATATTTGGTTTCTATATGTGTGGGTTTGGTAAATATTATAACCCAGAAACTAGACTTCCATATCAAGATGGCAGCAACTGGCTACAATTTATTTCTGGAGGTATCGCGGATGCCTTAACCTTATTTGTCTTCCAAATCAAATCGGATTATATACGTTCATTTGTCTTAACTAAAAATGGAGGCGATTTATATTTCATAATCATTTATGTAATCCACTCCTTTTCTTGCGTTGTCCTTATCGCTATGTCAACAATC
This sequence comes from uncultured Mollicutes bacterium, assembly GCA_900550795.1. Lineage (GTDB taxonomy): Bacteria > Bacillota_I > Bacilli_A > RFN20 > CAG-826 > Alloenteromonas. The sequence goes on along the minus strand of URTN01000075.1, from coordinate 4,347 downwards.
ACGTTGTTCATCAAAAACTTCATTCCAAGGGCAAAGAATTTAATATCTGGTCCAGATGTAATTATATTTACAGACGAAAATAACCCACTTTCGTTGCAAATCGCCAAGCAATTAAAGAAAAAAGATGATAATGTCATAGTAATTTTAGATAAGACTTCTATGATTTATCAAAACGCAAGTGAATTCAAAAGCGCCTTCGAAAAAGCTAATATTGATTTCCGTCTTGCTTCGCTAAGCGAAAAATATCTATCGACATTTATTAACCGCAGATTATTACGTAAAGGAAGAAAGATAACTATCTTGTCATTATATTCAAAAGAAGAAGATAACATCCATCTAGGTATATTAGCCTTAAATAGAATTAGACGTTGCTTCAATAAAGAATACATTCAATATAGCAAAGAGATAGAGACTTGCTTAAAAGATAGCAAGCCTTTTGATATTGATAAAATCCAAAAATTGGCAGCTCCTTTAGAAAAAGCCAAACTTAACGAACACCTTAATGTAGTCTTGCTAAAACATACTGGTGAATTTGAAAAATCATATAGATTTGGGACCAGAAGTTTTGGAATAATAAGAACATTGTCTTTTGATGATGTCATCGCTGAAAAGTTTGTTCTAGATTATCCTTTGTATCATTTCTATGAAGAAAATGAAGAATGGATTAACAATATAAAGAATTATAAGAAAGTCCCTTCCATAAAAGTACATCTCATATCCAATCAAAAGGCAATAGTAAATCTATTTGAGAAAATGGCAACTTCATATCAACTTTTTGATGATATTATCCCTTCTTTTGAATTTGTCTCAAATATCGGCGAAGAACCTTTTGTTGATGAATCTATTTCAAATTACATACATCTATTCAAAATCTCTAATACCCAGAAAATATCCATGACCGTTCTAGCGTTATGGAATATGGGAAAAGAATCGCCAAAGAAAATGACGATAACATCCATCTATTCGTAGTTCATATCGATAACGGGGATGAAAACGATGAAATATTATCCTTGCTATATGAAATGATTTACCTTAAATATGAAAGAAATAACACCTACTACTTTGCCTTCCAATTAACTAGCAAGGGTAAAGTAAATCTCTATGATGGAAAGAATAAGGAAACTTATCCATTAGACACGAAAAGAAAGCATTGCTACACTTATGGGCATCTAGAAGATTTCTTGAATAGGGCTTTTGAGAAAAACGAAATTCTTTCCTTTATCGGAATGTCACTAAATCTAACTTATTCCATATCCACTTCTTATTCTTTGTCTAATCGCGATTCGCTATCCATAAACGAAGAAGAAAACCAAAGAGGAAAGATAGAATGGATATTGATGAAGCCAGAAGAAAAAGAGAAAAACATTAACCCCATATATACATATCCGACAAAAATGTACCTTCTAGGTTATAGGCTTAGTTTTGTTCAGCATGATGATTTGCATTATGCATCTATTGAAATTACTAGACTTGATAATAACCAAAAGATATCTTTGGATGAATTCTCTTCTTCAGTCGCATCATTAAGGTATAAAGATGAGCAAGAAGATCTATTGCCTATCCAAAAGACTTTATTCTCGATCGAGCATCTGCGTTATGTTGTCTTTGATGTCTTGTATTTAAAAACGGAAGCATTAGATTTTACTAGCTTTGTCTCGAATATAGTATCAAAAAAAAGATGGATCTTATAACTTAGTAAACAAGAATAAAACCGCGAACGTATTTATCATAAAAACAGAAGAATTATGGAGCCTTCCTAATAAGACATTCTCCTATCTAAATGAAAATAAAGGACATACGGGTTGCTTGCTTTTGGATTCTTTAAATGAAAAAGAATACGAAACTGCTATGAAAATAATTCATTCGAGTTTGCTTAAGAAAGTTTACCAAACCGATATAAATGGGATAACTGAATTAGGCTATATTCTTGATAATGCGAATAAACTAGTTAAAAGGGACTAAAGAGCAAGAAAACTAGACCCCATTATGCTTTCGGGTTATCAACGTGTCCAACAAAAACAGGCGACCCGTTGATGTCTTTTATGATGTAAATAAAGGGTTGATTCAATTTAACTTCAACCGTATTCATTTCCATGCTTCCGGCGCTTCCAGCACCAAAACTTGCAGTTGTTAAACTTCTGACTACAGTCCCATTTTCGTTAAAATCAATCTCATTCCTTTGCTTAATGTTTTGAAGATAGACATTATATTTTTCTTTTGGGTTTTCTTTTATGACTTTATCAAACGAATTGATGTTCCTGTTAAAAACATCTTCAACCCCTAAATTCACTAAAGATGATTTCAAATCAATATCGTTCTTAAATGAAAACTTAGGGGTTGTTAGTTTAACCATTATGGATTTTCTTGGATTTGAATTAACTACCTTGCTTTTCTCTTCGTCTACAAAAATATTTTTTCCTTTTGTCAGCTCATAAATATTATCTTCTACTTTCTTTGGGACTAGATAAGTAACCGAAGCTACTTTACCAGTATAATAATCAGTTACAGAGAGATAATTTCCATAATCATAATAACAATCAGTTAAATATGAATGTTTCATAAAAGTAGTTTGAACTTTATCGTTACCATTGAGATAGAAATTATCTTTGATGTTCTTATCGCTTCTATATTTAATATACCAATCATTTTTAAAATAAAAGGTTGAGAATAAAAACAGCATAGTCTCTTTATCAATTTCCAAAAACCTATCATCTATATAATTAGATGTTTTTAAAGCCTGGTCTATCCATTCAAAGATCTTTTTTCTATCCAAATCAAAATCAAGTTGATAGGCTTCACAATATAATTTAGTTAAATCATTAACAAATTCAGCAGAATATTCATACTTATTATCTAAGAAAGCAGCATTCTTGACTTGGATAGTCGAATTCTCTTTCCCAAAAGAATTAGCTTTTATTAATTTCTCATAAAAAGATGTTCTGCCGTTTTTATCTAAGCCTAGAAGATTATCAAATCTATCTTTCAAATCTTCTTTAGATGTTCCGTAGCTCATTTCGTTCATCAAAGAATATAGGCCTACAATCGAATATGACATATTTTTATTATTTGACGTGTCTAAAATTGATTGATAAGTCAACGATGAGAAATTGTTATACGCTGCTACTTCTTCTTTGCTAATTTCAGATTTAGTAGGATATTCATCGCTAGGATAAATAACATTATTTAGTTTCTTAAAAGAATTAGATTCGGCTATATAGATTTCGCTTACTGAATATTTGTTTTTATAGAATTTAGCACTCACTTTTATTTTCAATAATCCAACCTCAAAACTAAATCCTATTAATAGCAAGCAAACAGCAAGGATAGAACATCCTCTTAGTATCCAATTCCTAGTGGACTTATTCTTGAATAGAGTCATCCTAGTGTTATCTTCTAATTGATCTAAATCAAAATCCAAATCAACTTTATTTGCGTTCTCGAAATCTTCTTTGAATTGTTTTTTAATTCTCATTGAAATCACCTCCATAGAAATCACGTAGTTTCTTTATCCCGCGTCTATATTTAGAAGATACTTGAGAAGTAGTAAGCTCATTGGCTTTGGCAATTTCTTTAAAAGAAAAATCATAAAGCAAGTGCAAGACTATATATTGATATTCTTTTTCATCTAGCACTTCCTTGAATTTTTCTAGGTAAATCGATACACCTACCTCTTCTTTTTCTCCTTCTATATCATCGGAATAAGGGAGATGGTATTTATTGGTTTTAAGGCGGTTGATAGATAGATTTTTAGCAGTTACTAGCAAGAAGTATTTTAATTTACTCTCTTTAGCAAAAGATGTTCTTCTTTCATACATCTTCAAGAATGTCTCATTAACTATGTCTTTTGCTTCCTCTTCGTTTTTTATTATGTCGAAAGAAACATAATAGACAAGGTAACGATATTTATTGAAGATGAGATTAAAAGAATCGTTCACCTTCTTTTTCGAAGTCGAACATAGTCGCCTTAAAACAAAACCATTAATCTTTTCCATCTCAATAAATAAAACAATCTAAGAAGCTAATTTTTTCGTTTTATTTTTAAAATCTTGGTAATAAAGAAGAAAGTAAATCTCCTTGGCCTACTTTTCTTCCATAACGGTCAAATGTATATCTTCCATCATAATAGCCAAGTTTACGGCCATATTGGTCAAAGATTTCCTTTCTAGTTCCTCTATCTTCAATATAGCCAATCCGTCGACCATATCTATCTTTTAAGTCTTGTCTCATAAGGTTCCTCCTATTTATATATCTAAATGAAGTGATGCTGATTTAGATAAAATTCTTGCTACATTCTTTATAAACAAAATTCATTTATAAGGCAATGGGTTGAACCATTAAAATAATTAA
>URTN01000074.1 GCA_900550795.1 uncultured Mollicutes bacterium | reverse complement strand
AAATAAATACTATATGTCTACTTGGAGGAAATTATGGAATCAGTCAGAACAATGAAAGAAAGATCTAACCTATCCGTTGCCGCGCTTCGTGCCTTGGTCATTGATGAGACCAACAAAGCCAAAAGCGGACACCCTGGAATGGCATTAGATATTGCTCCTGCAATGTATGCCTTGTTTAGGGACCACCTAGTTGCGACCCCGAACCATCCTGACTGGGTCAATAGAGATAGATTCGTCCTCTCTAGTGGACACGTTTCCTCTTTGTATTATGCAATGCTCCATATCGCTGGATATGATGTCAGTATGGATGACTTAAAATCATTCAGGCAACTTCATTCCCGCACCCCAGGACACCCTGAAGTAGGTGTCACTAGCGGAGTCGATGCATCTAGTGGCCCTCTTGGACAAGGAATTGGACAAGCCGTTGGTATGGCAATAGCAGAAAAAACCATCTCTGCTAGCTATAAAGAAGGCAGCCGCATCATGAATCATTATACTTATTGTATTTGTGGCGATGGGTGCCTAGAAGAAGGGATATCTCAAGAAGCAATCTCAATCGCAGGCCATAATAGGCTCAATAAATTGATTCTTATCTATGACGAAAATGGTTCTACTCTAGATGGTCCAACTTCGGATTCCCTTTCCGAAAACTTTAAATTGCGTTTCCTTTCAAGCGAATGGAATGTCCTTGAGGTAAATGATGGCAATTCCATCCAATCAATCTCACAAGCCATTAGCAAGGCTAAAAGGAGCAAATGCTTCCCAACCTTAATAATTGTCCATACCAAAATTGGATATGGCTCCAAAAACGAAGGAAGCCATGTGACTCATGGCGAACCTTTGGGTGTTGAGGATGGAAACAATGCCAAAAAGAAATTTGGCTATGATTATCCTGAATTTAGCGTTCCTAACGAAGTTTATGAAGATTTGAAATCGACTTTTGTTGCTAGAGGTGAAGCTGCTTATAAAGCCTATGCCGAGGAATTTGCCTCCTATAAGAAATTCCATGAAGAAGATGCAAAGATGTTTTTGACTTCATTTGGAAATAAGCTTGCTTCTTTGTCAAATAATATCGAGCCTATTGAATATAAAGAAACTGAAGCAAGTAGGGCAACTTCTGGAAGATGTCTAACCTCTTTCTATAAGAGCGTTCCATTCCTATTTGGTGGTTCAGCCGACGTAGCTGGATCTACTAAAACCAATATCAAGGGAGTGGAGATGTTTACAAATGCCAACCCTGATGGACATGATATGCATTGGGGAATCCGTGAATTTGGCATGGCAAGTTGCTGCAATGGCATTGCCTTGCATGGTGGACTTAAGCCATATTGTGCCTGCTTCATGGTATTTGCTGACTATCTAAAGCCTGCGATTAGGATGGCGGCCTTGCAACATCTAAATGTTGTCTATATCTTTACTCACGATTCAATTGCAGTTGGAGAAGACGGCCCAACCCATCAACCAATTGAGCAACTAGCAATGCTAAGAAGCATTCCAAATATCAAGGTAATTAGACCAGCCGACCAAAAAGAAGTCATGGGAGCCTATAAAGAAGCCTTCCTATCTGATTTTGATGGGCCAGTCTGCTTGATTTTATCTAGACAAAACCTCCCATTGCTCTCTTCTAGCGATGAAAATAAAGTCAAAGAAGGCGGATATTTCATTTCTAAAAACAAAAATAGCGATTGCCTATTAATTGCAACAGGAAGCGAAGTCAGCCTTGCTATTGATGCTGCCTCAATCCTAAAAGAAAGAGGAATAGTTGCTGATATTATTAGCGCGCCATGTCTAGAAGCCTTATATAAAAACAAGGAAATGATGGATAAAATCGAAGCTTATCCATATGAAAAGCGTATTTCTATCGAAATGCTTTCTACTTTTGGCTGGGGCAAATTAGCTAAGCACAACATCGGTATCGATAATTTCGGTGCTTCTGGCAAGCCTATTGATGTCTTATCTAATTTTGGCTTTACCAAAGAAGCAATCGCAGAGAAAGTTGCTCTTCTATTATTAAAAAAGTAAAATCTAATTATGAAAAACTATGTAATGATAAATAATTATGGAAGGTTAGGGACGATGGGCATTTCTACAAATGCCATTGCTTCCATTGCCACCAAAGCGGTAAATTCCTTTAGGGGAGTATCCATTAAAAGCAAGAAAGCCTTATTTTCCGTCGATAAAGGGGTTAAGGTTACTTTAGGTAAAGATGGCAGGGCCATCGTCAGCATTGATGTTATCCTTCCTTCTGATTCTCCAGTCAAGACTACTTGTCTAAATATCCAAAAGGAAGTAGCCTCTGCCATATCTTTAATGTGTGATACCGTCCCATATGATGTAAAAATTAAAGTTGTGAAGGTCGCATGAGTCAAAATAGATTTGATAAAGCTCTTATCCGATATCAAAAATTCTCTTTGCTGCCCTTAATAATCACTTTAGCATCGTTTTTTGCTAGCCTAGTCTACCATTTAGCCTCTAAACAAGGGGCTTTTTTGATGTTTTATTTCTTGAGCTACTGCTATTTTGATGTAGCAATATTCTTTGTATTGTCTGCCTTATTAATTTTAGTTGGGGTAATAGCAACATTATTCGCTGCAAAAGGAAGAGTCATCTACTTAATAATATTCACTTCCTTTTATTTCCTAGACTTCATCTCTATTTTCTTCTCTTCTTTTACCGGAAATGAGTCTAATTATGTAGCATCGATTTTGATCCATATCGTTGTTTTAATTCTGCTTGGATTAGGTATTTTCTTCTATCATTTGGCTAAAAAAGAGTTAATCGAAGAAAAAAAGAAGTTAAAATAAGAAGTTGATAATGAATTAAGGAAGCATAAATGGTAGAATTCCACCTTGTAAAAGGAAGTAATTATGGACGAAGAACTTGATCTAACTGAACCTAGCAGCGAATTAGGAAGAAATAAACTCCAAAAAGTAACAATGGAAGTACTTTATGCCGTCTTGACCTATATTGATATGGGTGAACCGGTGGATGTCGAGAATATTATCTCTTCATTATTTGAAGAAGATTATGAAGATTGCCCATTTTTTACTAAAGCCGTCACGATTATGGCCATCAAGAAATATGATGAAATAATCAAGACTTTTAATGCGAATATGCGTAAATGGACGTTTGATAGACTCAATAGAGTCGAACAAGCCATATTGATGCTTGCCTATGTTCATTTCTATTATGTCGAACCAGATGTTGACAAAAGCGTTGTCATCGATGTTGCCATCAAATTAGCCAAATCATATCTAGACATGGGATTTGACAAGGTCAAAAACAAGGAAAAAGGCGATTATCAGTTCGTAAATGCCATCCTTGATAAGACTTTGGTTAGGAAATAACATGGAGAGTAAGGAATTCCTCTCTATTACTGAATTCAATTCTAGAATCAAGGACTACCTTGAGTCGAGCTCATTATTTAAATTCGTCTATCTACGTGGGGAAATATCAAATTACAAGGTATATCCGTCTGGACATGCCTATTTTTCTTTAAAAGACGATAAATCTCTTCTATCGGCGATGATGTGGTCAAATAGAAGGATGGGTCTTGCTTTTGAACCGAAAACTGGTGATGAAGTAATCGTATGTGGTTCGATAAATGTCTATCCTCCAAGGGGCTCATATTCATTTATAGTCGATAAAATGGAACTTTATGGGCAAGGAAACGAAACCTTGAAGTTAAAGTTATTATATGAAAAGCTAGCCAAGGAAGGGCTTTTTGATCCTTCTAAAAAGAAGGGTATCCCCCTCTTCCCAAATAGGATTGGAGTCATTGCGGGGGCGAATTCGGCTGGATTAAAAGATATAGTCCATAATATTTGCCTTAGATATCCTTTGGTCCAAATATATGTTTTCCCTTCATTAGTCCAAGGAAAAGAGGCTCCTAAAGACTTGCTTAGGGCATTAGAATTAGCATCTAAGGCAAATCTTGATACTCTTATCGTAGGCAGAGGTGGAGGCTCTAGCGAGGATTTAAGCGCGTTTAACGATGAAAGCCTTATAAGAGCCCTTTATAAGTGTGAAATCCCTATAATTTCAGCCGTAGGGCATGAAATAGATACAACTCTTACTGATTTAGTCGCGGATAAAAGAGTTTCTACCCCAACAGGAGCCGCAGTTGCATCTACCCCAAATAAAGATGATTTGTTTATTAGATTAGACCAATACCTAGAATCTATGACCAAAATAGTCTCTAATAAGATTGATTTGTATTCATCTATGCTTGCTGGATTATCATCTAGGCCATATTTCAAGGATCCTTCTGCTTTGTATTCGCAGAAACTAGATTCCCTTTCTAAACTAGGACATAGACTTGATTTAGCCTATAAAAATAGGGTAGAAAAGGCGATTTCTAGATTAAGCGAACTTCAAAATAGACTTAATTCACTTAACCCGGAAAACGTGATAAATAGGGGATATTCGTTAACTTTAAATAAAAATAATAAACCTATCCAGTCGATTGAAGATGTAGAGATAGGGGAAGAATTAATAACTAAGGTAAAAGGTGGTATAATCATCAATACAGTTAAAGATAAAAAGAAGGAGCAACAGTAATGGAAAAGTTTGAGACTAGACTAGCTAAACTAGAAGAAATTGTTAATAAACTTGAGACAACTACCTTGCCTCTAGATGAGACTTTATCTCTTTTCAAGCAAGGAAAAGAATTGATAAAGACCTTGGAAAATGATTTGCAAACTGCAAAGAATGAAATCGTAACTGTTACAGAAGAAAGTAAATAAACGATAGATAATTAGTAGTTTTCTAGTATATGAAAAAGTCCGATAAAAACGACATAATTAGCATAAAAACGTTAAAAGGTGAAGAAGAACTAAAATCATTGAATTATAAGCAAGTTGATTCGCTTTGTTCTTCTATTAGAGACGAAATAATAGATGCTTGTTCAAAATATGGGGGCCATCTCTCTAGCAATCTTGGGATTGTCGAGACTACAGTTGCCTTGCATAGGGTTTTTTCATTCCCAAAAGATAAATTGATATTCGATGTCGGCCACCAATGCTA
>URTN01000073.1 GCA_900550795.1 uncultured Mollicutes bacterium | reverse complement strand
ATCTAATATTAGGCCAACATTGCAGGTTTAGTAACGACCGTATACATTTCTATGGGGATATACCTTTCTTAACTAATGAAGAAAGATGCAAGTTATATGTAGATGATCTCTGTAAGGGCATTTCTAGCGGTTTGTTTAGCTATGTATGCCACCCAGACGTATTTATATATTTCTTTGGATATCTACCTTCTTTTAAAGACGTCTCCTATAAGATTGCATCGACTGCTAAAGAACATAATATCCCGTTAGAAATAAATCTAGCCAGAACTAGGCCATATGGGTTCCCATCTATTAGACCCCCATATGAGCAAATCTATCCATTCCCTCCTTTTTGGGAAATAGTAAAAGAAGTTGGGAATGAAATCGTAGTAGGGGTTGATGCCCATAAGCCTACTGATTTTATTTCAACTCCATATAAAGACGTAAATGAATTTATCAAGACCCTTGGATTAAAGGTTAATAAGGACTTTAGGATTTAAAAACCGATTTATAGTCAAGAATAACCATAAGTGAATCGCCTTTGCATTTGCCGCCGTCTAGAGGCTTTACATTGATGATTACAATAGTCTTTTTGACATCTTCTCTCCTTTTAATTAGGAAAGCACCTTTTTTATTGGCGAGAGGATTATCAACTGGGAAATTCATGAAGTCTTTATAGTTATTATCTAGATAATAGATGAAGCTTTGGTTAGTAGCTTCTTTTGGAAGTATTTCAGTTGAAAATATGTAGGGCATGTAGCTATTTTCCCCATCTGTGACCTCTTTATTTTCATCATAGCTAATCGTGCAGTAAGGTTGCCCATCGTTATTGACTTTATAACTAGATTCATCAATTGGTTTGATACGCATGCTTTCGACATAGATAATAGGAACAATACCTTGCGGTTGCGTTCCAAAAATAGCAACGAAGACAATTGAAAGCAAGGCAATCGCGGTGACTAGAATAGAAACTGCCTTTTTCATAAACTCTCCCCCTTGCTATAGATATATTTAATCTTTTTCTTATAAAGGACTAGATTAATGACAAAGAATATTATTCCTAAAAGGAACACCTTAAATCCGGCGGTGGAAGGCACATCATTTAGCCATCTTATTGGATCTTGGAGATAGAAATAATATAGGATGGCGACTAGGAAAGAAGTGGCAAAGGCTAAGATATAGGAACGGTTTTCGTTTCTAGAAAGGAAGGAGCCTTTTCCAAAAGTTTCTTTAGGATTAGAGAAGTCCACTCCAGCGCTAAAAAGAAGATGACCTAGATAAATTAAAGTAGCACCTAACCCCATAAAAACTGTACTAGTAAATGTCTGCATTCTAATCGAAGCCATTACAAATGTGGTGCAGATGATGCTAAGCGAACCAAGTATGGCAGGATAGATAATCTTGGAAGTTATAATTACTTCATCTTTTAATGGATAGGTGTGGTTAAGTTTAAACGCCCCACCTTCTTTGCTATATAAATTAGCAACTAATCCATTCGCAGTTAAAGCAATTAATAGGAGTATTAATAGCAATACAACCTGTGCCATGGCCTCTCCGCGAATATTTACATCCATCGCACCAAATAGTTTGCTAATTAAGGCTAAAAGCAATGGCAAGGCTAGGAATATCCCTACGTAATTTGGAGTAAAGGAAGAATCTTTTACAAATAATAGGAATTCTTTATAGAACTGGCTTCTATAAGGCGAATCGGCTTTTAGGCTATATTTCTTATTGGTTTTTGTTTTGGCTTGTATTTCATCATTCCCGCTAGCAAGGTGAAGATAGAATGGGCCTGCTAATAATAAAGACAGGAAGAATAAGATAACTAAAGAGCCAATTAAGATTAAAAATGTATATAATCCAGCAACCCCATACCCATAGAAGAAGGAGAAGTTATAACCTGTAAACCCTCCTAGGCATACCATCGAGGCATAATAGAAGAAAGATAATTTGGAAGTATAGAAATTCAATCCATTTTGAATCGCGTTAAAATAAGGACCCCAGTTAGAGAATATATCGATTTTATTTGGGATTATTCCAATTAGGAAAGAACAAAAAGCCAAGATTAAGGTAATGAGGACTGATAAAGTAATCGCATTGGCTAATGTATGTGTTTTTAGATATCTTTTTAAGAAATAGTTAGGAATAGATAGGATTGCTGCTAATAAAAGCATCACCAAATCTATGATGGCCCATATAACAAATATTACAAAATACATATATATTGGGTACCCGCTTACTAAGTAATAGCCTAATAGGAATGGTATTTCTATCTTTAAGGCTTTTAGATATAGGTTTATGAAGGAAACACCTAATCTACCAAGGAATAAAGTATTCCCATTCATTGGTAAGGTTAACAATACTTTGTTATCGGAGGCGAAATATAATTCGTTTGTAGTCCTGCCTAATACCCCGATAAAGGAGAATATAACTAATATATTGATAATTATCGAAGGGACTGACATTGGGACGCTAGACAATAAAGAGAATATCCCAAACAACTGACATAGATAGAAAAATAAATAAGATAAAGCAATAGTGGCGGCAAATCCAATTAATGATGTCACTAGTTTTACGATGGCTTTCTTCTTATTGCCTTTCCAGTCAATTGTAAGCGAATTGGCTAGAAGCATTTTTATAAGCACATAAAAAGGACCCCATTCAACATGGAATATAGATTTCTTCTTTGTTTTATTTTCTATAGCAGAAGTCACTACAAAACTCCTTTTGATGCTTGCTCATCATTTAAGACATCTATAATTTCTTCCTTGCTATCGCTAGTAAGGCTAAGGAATGTTTCTTCTAGGTGTTCTCTTTCTTCTTTTTCTTTGTCTAAATCAATACGTTTTACCAAAACACCTTTCTTGATGATTATTACTTCATTACAGATATTTTGGACAACATCGATTATATGGCTAGAGAAGAAGACGATATTCCCTTTTCTAGCATGTTCCTTCATACATTCCTTGATTTGGAAGATGGAATTAGGATCTAGACCAGTCATAGGCTCGTCTAATATCCAAATCTTTGGTTCATGGACTAAGGCGGCGATGATAGTAATCTTTTGCTTCATCCCGTGGCTATAAGTCTTCATCAATTTATCAAAACGAGGGCCTAGTTCTAATCTTTCTACTAGGTCATCTATTCTTTGCTTCCTTAAATCAAGCGGCACTTTATATAAATCAGCAATGTAATTTATATATTGTCTCCCAGACAAGTTTTCATATAAGGCGTAGTTATCAGGGACATAACCTATTTCTTTTTTGGCTTCTAATGGTTCTTCATTAACATCATGGCCACATACGGAGATATATCCTTTATCAAAACCATGTATTCCTACGATTGATTTGATAATTGTTGATTTACCTGCCCCGTTTTTACCAAGGAAGCCATAAATCTTGCCTCCTAGCAACGAGAATGAAACATCGTTGACTGCTAAAGAATCTGCACCTGGATAACGTTTGGACAAATGATCTATTGCCAAACTAATTTGATTTTCTTCCATCTCTAGCCCTCCTTTTTCTTTTATTTCTAAATAGGCATCATGCCTGCTAATTGATTTAATTCTAGCTAATCTAACTGCTAATAATTCATCTACTCCCCTAAATAATAATTCATAGACAAACCACATCATAAAAGCTAGCAAGATATAGACTAGGTAATAAGCTATGTCATAAGCATAATGGACTACATATGTTAATCCATTTCTTTCAAATGTCAGGGTTATATTAAATAGATTCTTCGCCCATTCGCCTAGTTTCTTCGCGACGAAATCGCTATTGATGAAGAAGAAGTCTGTTGGATCTCCATGTGCAGTAAGATCGATATTAACAAACATAACTAAGGCAAAATAAATTAGGAATCCAATCTGGGAATAGACGAAATATTTCATCTTTGGACGTTTATAGACTCCTAATAACATTATTAATACAGGCATAAAGAATGCATGTAAGTGGTTAATGAAGAATCCGGTTATTGTAGGGGAGAATACATATAAGGCTTCTGAATAATTTGGCATCATAAGTGCTAGGAAAGCACCTAATACATTGATAAAGAAAGTGAAGTAATATAACCCATATGAAATAAATAATAATGTTATAGGCATTGTATACATCGCGGTGTTACATAGATGTAATGGCCACGATGAGAAACTTTGCCATATGTCATATCTATTTATTGATACATAACCAATTAATACCCCTAATGAAATTTGAAGTAGCAATGCCCTTCTTTCCTCTTTGCAGAAAGATGAGAGCAAGATGAAATATAAAATAGGAAGCAAGAATGATAGATATACGAATAAGCGGTGGCTTAAGTTTGAAAGCTCGTGTGGATTGGATAATCCTAATGCTGTTCTTCCAAATAATAATGAAGGCGTGTATGCACTAAAGCAGGTAAATAGGAATGGAATTAAGATTGCTATTAATTTAAATATGGACGATTTATTAAATGTTGCTTTTTCTTTGGAGAAGACACTAGAAAAATAATAGAAATCCAGTATTCCTAGTTCGATCGCTAATAGATATACCCTGTAATTAGAATAACTAATTCCAACTATCCCCTTAGCTAATATAGGGAAGAATAATGTAACGAACAAAGTAAGCGGGGCACCTATATATCTTCTAGCAAATAATGAATTTTCTTTTAGATAAAACGCGCTTACTAAAGATAAAATGACTAAGCCTGACCATATGTCATTGCTTAATGTACCTATTACCATTTCAAATCTATTTAGGGTAAGAAAGCTTTTCGCCCCATCACAAATCAAAAGGCTATTTAGGTGCAACGTATCATAATATTTATGCCATTTGGTGACTCCAGCAGTCGGGGAGTAGCTAAATGTATCTTTCCAAAAATAGAATCTAGCAAAGAAAACAATTATCAAGACTATGCTTAAAATAGAGAAGTAGAATCTATAACGGTTTTCTTTTTTGGCTAGATGAGCGCTAAAAGAAGTTAGCCATTTGAATTTATAGCTTTTCGCTGGTTTGTCTTTTAAATATTTATCTAATAATAGAAAAATAATAAATAAACCCGCAAAAGTTAGGGAAAACGGCAAAAATGCCAATGCAAATTCTTTATATG
>URTN01000072.1 GCA_900550795.1 uncultured Mollicutes bacterium | reverse complement strand
GGTTGGAAGAGAAGTCCAACTTGTAACTGAAAAAGATGATGCTAAGCCTGGAAAAGAAATACTTACTGTCTCTAATTTAACTGTCTTTAATCCTGAAAAGAGGAAAGATACCGTAAAGGATGTTTCTTTCTCAATTAGGGAAGGAGAAATTGTTTGTCTAGCAGGTATAGAAGGAAATGGACAAAGCGATTTGATATATGCCTTAACTGGATTATGTAAGGCTAAACAAGGCGAATTAGTCCTCCACCATGTAAAGAATCCTAAATATAAAGAAGGTGGCAACGAAGAAGAATATATTGATGCCCATTTAGAAAAATTAAGCGTAAGGAAAAGAGCCCTTGCAGGATTAAGCCACATTCCTGAAGATAGGCATAAATATGGTTTGGCCCTAGATTTTTCTTTAGCAGATAACCTAGTTTTGCAACGTTATTTCCAAAAGCCGTTCAACATGTTCGGCATTAGGAACAAGAAAGAGATAAATGAATACGCGAATAAATTGATTGAAGAATATGATATCCGTTCATCTCTTGGCTATAAAACTATTGTTAGATCAATGTCAGGAGGAAACCAGCAAAAGGCCATAATCGGAAGGCAACTAGATTTAGGTGCCCCATTACTATTAGCCGTCTCCCCTACTAGAGGACTTGATGTTGGCGCGATTGAAAAGATCCATAAGCAATTAATCGAATCTAGAGATAAAGGAAAAGCTGTCTTACTAGTATCGCTAGAATTAGATGAAGTCATGAATCTTAGCGATAGGATTTTAGTCATGCATGAAGGCGAGATAGTCGCTGAGCTAAATCCAAAAGAAACTACAATCCAAGAAATTGGTCTTTATATGTCCGGGGCAAAAAGACAAGAAAGGAAAGGTGAATAGAAATGGATAAAATTAAGAATTTCTTTTCCAAGATTTGGAAAGCCATATGTTCATTCTTCGTCAATATTTTTAATCCTTTCTTTGTCAAACTAGGCAAAAATATCTGGAAGGGACTTAGATATGTCTGCGTCCCGATTGCTAAAGGAGTTTCATGGCTATTCTCTTTTGGAGCGACTAAGGCAATTGCATCTAGTGTCATTTGTGTCTTAATTGGATTACTAGCAGGATTTATAGTCATGCTTATTAGAGATCCGGAGAACTGTTTCCGTGGGTTATCTGTCCTTATTACTTCTGGATTCTCTAAAAAGAGTTCCATTTCTCATGTATTAATGAATATGACCCCGATGATGTTAGCGGGTTTATCAATTTCATTTGCCTTTAAATTAGGCTTATTCAACATTGGAATTACCGGTCAATTAACAATGGGTGCCTTCCTTGCCTTTATCGTTTCCTTTAATGGAGGGAATTGGCTAGCCTGTATGGTAGTTGCCTTACTTGGAGGAGCTGCCGTTGGGGCAATTTCAGGTATATTAAAAGCTAAATTCAATGTTAATGAAGTACTTTCTGGCATCATGCTTAACTGGATTGTCTATTACTTAACTTCCTTAATAGGTCAACAGTTGCCGGAAGATTGTATCGATTTCTATAACAAAGCCCAATTAGCAAAGATGGGAATACAAGGAAGAATGCCTTCCCTATTTGGAGAAAGTAGCACTTTCTATGGCGTAACCTGGGGATTAATAATCGCGATTGTAATATGTTTAATATTCTTCTTCATTTTGAAGTTCACCAAGTTCGGATTTGAAATGAAATTATGTGGATCGAATAAATATGCCGCTAAATACGCAGGTATCAACCAAGACCAAAAGATAGTCTTATCATTACTTCTTTCTGGCGCTATTGCCGGGATTTGCGGATATCTAGTATTCTCTAATCCATCCTCTCCAAAGGCCTTCACATATAATTCGCTTGACGGGGTCATGATTGCAGATGGGTTCAATGGTATTTCGGTTGCCCTTATTGGTCAAACCGACCCAATAGGATGTATCTTCTCGGCCTTCTTTATTAATTATATAACCGAAGCACAGACTAGGATAGTTAACGTATCTATTCTATATAGCAAATATTATATGGAACTAATTAGGGCCGTCATTGTCTATGTTGCTTCCTTATCTGCTTTATTCATCACTCTTATTAGAAGAAGTAACATCAAGCATAAAGAAACAATAGATGCTTGCTTCAAGCAATTATTCTCTAGAAAAGCAAAGGAGGCCAAATAAGATGGAATTATTATCTATGTTAAATACATGTATTGATATCCCTGCTGCTACATGGGGTTCAATAATATTCCTATTCATTGTCTTTGGAGTCGGATTTACCCTTGGTTCTTTTGGCGGTATGTTTAGCGAATGCTCCGGCATTATCAATATTTCTCTTGATGGTTCGATGTTAATCGGGGCATTCTCAGGCATATTATTCATTCAGCAAATATATGGCTGGATGGGAGAAAGCGCCTTATTAAACAATTGGTTCTTCGTCAATTTCATCTATATATTAGGGATGTTAATGTCGGTTGTAGTTGGCATTGCTTTCTCTTTCTTGCTGTCTTTTGTATCAATAAAATTCAAAGCTGATCAGACTATCGTCGGCACGGCGATGAATTCCCTTGCAGCTGCTATTGTATTGATCCTAAATACAATCCACCTCGCAAAAGACGAACCAAATATGAATACATCCATGTCATTCAATGTCATGAATTACAATACGAAATCTGCTTTCTTCAATGGAGCATTTTCTAATATAAACATAACTGTCCTAATCGGAATCATCTTGATATTTATCTTAATATTCCTAATCAACAAGACTAGATTCGGATTAAGGCTTAGGGCGTGTGGTGAAAATCCTGCTGCAGCCGATTCGGTCGGTATTAATGTCAATAAGATGAGATATATATCCACTGCTATAGGAAGCGCTTCTGCTTCTATTGGGGGATTTATCATCTTTTCTTGTTTAAGATTAGGTGAATGGAACTTGGCTTCTGGGGTATTTGGTTATGGCTTCTTGGTATTAGCCATTGAAATTCTAGGTAACTGGAAGGCTATAAATATCACCTTGGCATCATTATTCTTTGCTGCTTTCTTTGCCTTATCTAATTTCATGGTTACAGCCTTCTCTGGAAGTTGGAATAATCCAATTAATTCAAAAGCCTTCTATAATATGCTTCCATATCTACTAGCATTCCTTTCCCTTATTGTCTTCTCTAAAAAGAGCCATGCTCCAAAAGCAGAAGGTATTCCTTACGATAAATCTTCTAGGTAATTAATAATCTAGATTAGTTATAATGAATCTATGAAGAATGTTTTGTTTTGCCTAGATTCTTTTAAAGGAACTTTATCTACCTTTGATATTATTTCTATCTCAAAAGAAGTTATAAACAATAAATATAAATCCTACTTCAATGGGGTTTATTTACCTATTGCAGATGGAGGGGAAGGTAGTTTAGATATTATCTCGGCTATCCTAGAAGGAAAAACAATATATGTTGATTCTATCGATGCTGAATATAATGCGATTAATGTCCCCTACTTCATATCCAAAGATAATGATGTCTATATTGAAGCTGCTAAGATTATTGGACTACCATATCTAACAAATAAGATATCATCATTAGAGAGGACTACTAAAGGAATAGGAATAGTAATCGAAGATGCATTAAAGCATAACCCTAGATCGATAAATATATTTTTAGGCGGAAGTTCTACAAATGAAATGGGGATAGGATTACTTTCTTATTTAGGGGTGGACTTCAATGTTAAGGATGAACTGACTGCTAAAGATATTAAGGACGTGTATTCGTTTAATATAGAAAAACCAAAGGAAAAGATTAAGGGAATTAAGTTTAATTGCTATTGCGATGTTACTAGTCCTTTAACCGGGATTAACGGGGCTAGTTATATCTTTGGTAAGCAAAAAGGATATAACGAAAAAGAAATTGAATTCCTTGATAAATCATTCAACCACTTCTCTTCTATCATTAAAAAGAGCTAGGAAAAGATTTAAATAATATTCCTTCTTTAGGGGCTTCAGGAGGATTAGGAGGGTGTTTCTATTCTTTCTTTGATGCTTCGATTAAATTAGGAATAGATAAAATATTGGACTTAAATGATTTTGATAAATATGCATCTAAAGCAGACCTAATAATTACAGGGGAAGGTAGTTTTGATAGCCAATCATTAAACGGAAAGGCTATAAACGGTATATCGAAACGAGTTGATAAAAATAAGCTAGTGATAATATGTGGCAAATCAAAAATAAGCGACCCATTATATCGAATTTATAGAACCTCAGATGAAAATATGCCTTTTGAATACATTAAAGAACATGCGAAAGAATTATATAGAAAGGCCTTGATAAAAGTACTAGATGATTTTATCTAACGTAATTAAGCACTTCTTCCAATATAGATGCAGGGATATCATCACCTATCTCTAGATTGTTATTCCTATCTTTGGCTTCAAATAAAGTAATGTTATAACCTTTATAGATAATCCTGGTCTTTATTTTGATTTCGATTCTATTAATCATGAATCCATTAGTAAGGAAATCATAAAGGCAGCTTTCTTCATCTTTCCAGACATCTTGGATGCAATTTTCATCAAGCAAGACATTGACTGGTCTAATTATCTTGTTGTCTTTTCTCCATTTAGGGGCGCCTTTATGAACCAAGGAAGCTGGTTTATAAGTCTTTCCTTCATCAAAAGAAGTTTCCCTAAATCTAAGGATATTATTTTCTTCTTGTTTCTCATTGGCGCAGACAATATAGAAATCCTTTTGGAAAGATCTCTCTACTACTAGAGAATTATCTTCTAGCCTCTTTAATCCTTCTTTTGAATTTACGGGGTAAAGATTTTTGCTTAAATAAAGATTGCCTGACCTAAGTTCAGCAAAAGACATATCGTTATCTAAAACTAAATCGGCTTTGCTTCTAGAAGGAAGGATGGTCTGTCTATAGCTATCCATGATGGAAGAGAAATATAACTTAGCCGTAAAAGAAGTTGACGCACTTGTTGAACCCATATCCCTAATAAGACGTCTAAGGAACAAGGATTTAGGGTTGCCATCGATGAAATTCTTTACTATTTCGATTCCTTTTAGTTCATCTAGTAGTTCATCATTTAAAGCATATATACC
>URTN01000071.1 GCA_900550795.1 uncultured Mollicutes bacterium | reverse complement strand
AAAGAATATTGATCTGGACGGTTTGGCAAGATTGAAATATCTAGAATTGCATCATCTAGGCCTAGATAGCCCAAGACATCTTCATTGCCAGGAAGAGCATCGCTAGGTAATTCTTCAATCCCGCTAGTTTGCTTTTCGCTTAGGTATTTGCTATCTACCCCAAGTTCAAGCAAGGAACAGCACATTCCATCGCTAAAAACACCCCTGATGGTAGATTCTTTTATCTCGATTTGAGGTAATTTGGCCCCTACTCTAGCTACTATTACTTTTAATCCAACTCTAGCATTTGGGGCACCGCAAACTATTTGATGGGTCCCATATTTATCGCCTTCATATACTTCTAAAATATGCAAATGGTCGCTATCTGGATGAGGGACACAAGACTTGATCTCGCCAATAACTAGATTAGTCCCGGAGGCAAGATAATCAATCCCTTCTACTTCAGCCCCGGCAAAAGTCAATTTGGAGGCAACTTCATTAACGTCGATATCACCTAAATCGACATGTTTTCTTAAATATGAAAATGGTACTTTCATTGTTTTACTCCTTATTTACCTTTGAATGGGGAAAGGAAACGGACATCATTTTGATAGAATCTCCTGATATCATCGATTCCATATCTTAGCATGGCAACACGTTCAACTCCGACCCCAAAAGCAAATCCAGACCAGACTTCAGGGTCATAGCCACACATTTCTAGGACTTTTGGATTAACCATTCCAGCACCTAGAATCTCAATCCATCCCGTATTCTTGCATAAAGCACAGCCTTTGCCATTGCAAGAGAAACAAGATACATCAACTTCAACGCTAGGTTCGGTAAACGGGAAATAAGATGAACGTAATCTTATTTGCCTTTTTTCTCCAAACATCTTCTTCGCGAATAATTCTAATGTAGCCTTCAAATTGGCAATTGAGATATTTTTATCGACAACTAGCCCTTCAATTTGGGCGAATTGATGGGAATGAGTCATGTCATCATCATCTCTTCTATAGGCTTTGCCGGGGCAAATAATCTTAATTGGGGTCTTTATTGCTTTTTCTTTCATCGTATGGGCTTGGGCTGCACTAGTCTGGGTCCTAAGCAATAAAGATGAATCGAAATAGAAAGTATCTTGCATATCTCTAGCTGGATGATCGGCAGGAACATTTAGCAATTCGAAATTATATTCATCAGTCTCAACGTCTCTTCCTTCTTTTACTTCATATCCCATATCTAGGAATATATCGGTAACTTCATCAATAATTAGATAATATGGATTGGTCCTGCCTGGAGTAACCTCTCTTCCAGGAAGAGAAATATCAATTGTTTCTTCTTGCAATTTCTTATTCAAAGCCAACTTTTCAAAATAGGCCTTCTTTTCTTCATAAGCTGCATTTAATTCATTCTTTATTGCATTTACTTTCATTCCAAATGCAGCTTTGTTTTCTTTTGCTATTTCCTTCATATATCCCATCAAAGAGGACACTTTTCCCTTCTTTGATAGGTATTTAGCAAAAAATGTATCTAGTGCAGATGAATCGGTACAACTATTTAATTCACTTTTGCCGTCGCTTAAGACCAAATCCAAATCTTCCATTCTTTTCTCCTAAAAATAAAAAAGGCATCTATTTAGGAACGATAATTACCGTGGTGCCATCCTTATTCCTATCTATATTAATATATAATATATTGATAAGCTCTATTCCCTTTTAACGCAAGGATACGGGTTAGTCTCCTAACCGCCTTCAAGGGTGAATTCATAGAAGTTAGTTCAGGGGGTCTCACTATCTCCCTGTCCCTTTAAGCTAGCTTTGCTCTATTACTACTTCCTATCGCTAGGCTTATAAATTCTATAGCAAATCAAACCATAAATAAAGGAAGATAAAGGTTTTATTTGCTTAGTTTCAATTCACATTAAAAAGGAGTCCCCATTTTTAAGGAAACTCCTTTTGTCAATTATTGGGTATTATTCTAAAATGGTAAAATCATAGACCATTTTCCCTAGGATTATTTGGCTACCATTTTCATCTTCTGAACCCATTAAACCTGCAGTCTCGAAATGTAACTCTTTATAATCGGAAGAGAAGTAACGATATTCACATTCAAACAAGAAACTTGGAGTCTCGTTATCCCCTTCTTGTTTTGCTTCTGTAAATGAGATTTGGTCCCAAGTGAAGCTATACAAGATATTTTTATCGAATTCAATTGTATAAATCAGGTGAGAAGTTTTATTCAAACTCCCTTCCTTCCACCTAATCACACAGTCAACAACGCTAGTAAATTCAATGCTGCAATCGCTATATTCTATGCCATATTGACTGCTAACTAACGAAAATGTTGAAGGATACTTCAATTTAAATTTCTCGGATGTCGAAGTAGATGTAAATGTTTCGATTGTTGAAATATTAGGTTCAGTCAAATCATTAGTTTCCATAGAAGATTCGCTAGTCGAGGTTGGCTTAATGTCACAGGAGAAAAGCATAAGCGGCACTAATGCAAACATAATTTTTTTCATTTATCAGTCTCCTTTTTCATCTTGATGAGGGAATATTCTTCATTATGAATGGATTTAGCCTTATCAAGCTGCAGGGGTCATTTGTTTTTATGCCCCTTATATTTTGAATTTAACATTGCTCCAATTCGTGTCAACAAAAAATATTTCAGCTAGAAAGACTGAGCAAAGAAAAAGCCATCTAGATTATTAGTCCAAATAGCTTACTTAATTAATTATTTGTAGCAGGAGTTTTTTCCTTGACGACTATTTCTTCATATTTATCTAGGTCAGTTGGGAACATCGGGGCAATTCCCTCATAACTAAATTCAAATTCGCCTGAATAAGAGAATTTGCCATATGGGAAGGCTTCATCATCAGGATAAGCTGCGACTAATCCATCATGATCGAAACTAGAGATATTCAACGAAGAAGACATGCTAGAAATGCCCTTATCATCGTATCCAATCGTAGTCACGAAGGAATTAAATGTCGCATATTCCATGTATTTATCATATTTTTCCATGACTTCCTTTTTAGCAGAGGAAGCGGAATCCTTAGCAGATGAATCAAGTTCACTTGAACCGATATCATAAGCTGCTTCTAAATATGATTTGAATTCTTCTTTGGTTGTTGCCCTTACAGTAATCTTATTGCCTTTGAATTCGAATAAAGAAGGAACATCGTTATGCAATTTACGTAAAGCAGTGACATCAACATCGAAATTAGACATGACATCATTTACTTTATTTAATCCTTCTTCATCTAGAGTTACCTTTGCCTTATTTGATTTTGGGAAAGTAACATCGTATGGGGAATATTGCTTTACGACCAATTTCATTAGGTTTGTTACTAATTTGAGGGAAGGATCAGAATAATCAACATAGACTGTCCCATCTTTTATATAGGTAGCAACGGATAAATCCTCGATTCTAGGTGTAAAGGAATCTACAGGCATTCCATTGAATTCCATATCTGTATTGATTTTTAATGTCGCGCCTGGCGCATCTTCGCTTTCACCTTTGCTAATTATGCTAGCCTGAAGTTGCTTTGCATCCTTAGTTGCATAATTTGAATATATTAAATCTAGAGGTAGATGCTCTACTTTTGCTTCTAGGTAATTCCATTTGTTATTATTTTTTACTTCGACACCGAATTGGCCATAAATCGGGCTATCGACGGTCTTAATCCTAGCCTTATCAGCTTCGCTAGTCTTTTTCGCGGCTTTTTCAGCTGCTTCGAAAGCAACTTCAGGAGCAACAGTCTCGACTGAACTGTTTTTAGAAGCGCACGCTCCTAATGTTAAGCTAAGGAACGTAAGAGGAATTAATTTGTAACAATTCTTTTTCATAATTTCATTATAAAGCAAGTATAAAGGTGTTCAATAAAAAATGTTTATCTTCTAGATAAGAATGGTCATAAATAAGGAATTTGTCTAAATAAAAACTTCTATTTCTTATTCATTCCATACATCAATATAGAACCCGCTACACCTACATTAAGCGAATCCATATTATCTATATTTATATATAAGGAAGAGGTACATAGATTGATATTGTCTTTATCCATGCCTATTCCTTCGTTCCCAAGGCAAATGATATATTTTTTTGGTAATTCCTTTATCAATTCAAAATCAAGCGAATCTTTTAAAGCACTTGCATAGACAACATATCCGTTTTCTTTTAATAAAGGAATTATCTTTTTGCCATCTAATTTAGAAAATATATTTAGCTTGAATATCGCCCCTTGGCTAGAAGCAATGGTTTTTGGATTATATATAGAAGCGCATCCATTTAATAAATAGATATCTTTATAGCCAAAACAAAGTGCACTTCTAAGCAAAGTCCCAACATTCCCTGGATCTTGAACTCTATCTAAAAGAAGTCCTTTATTTGAAGAAAACATCTTCATTTCTTTCTTCTTACATATCCCTAAAATTGGTTCAGGGTTAGTAGAAGTCGCCATTCCTTTCAATAAAGAAAACGGGATGACATGGGTTTTTATTCCCTTAAAGTCTTTTTCTTCAGTTAGAAAAACCTCAACTAGGCAAGAAGCAGCTTTTGCCATCTCGATTAGATGGAATCCTTCAACCACAAAATAATTTTCGTCCCCATTTTTAAGGATAGATTTATAACGCTTTATGGAGCTATTTTCTTTCGAGGAGATATGATCGATCATATTTTCTTTTCCTAATTAGATACAAATAATATTTATAAGTCGGCTCATCCATATATTTATATACTACATCATAGAACTTTTTAGAATGGTTAAACTCAAAATGATGTGCTAATTCATGGATGATTATGGAATCCATCACTTCTAATGGGAATCTAAATAAAATAGAAGCAAAATCAAGAGAATATGTACGTCTAGAATTGGTACCTAGCCTAGTTTTCATATCCCTAATCTTGACTTTATAATTTCTAGAAACCCCCATTAAGGTAGAATAATAAGATACTTTCTTGTTTAGGATATCTAGGCATTCATCTTTTAAAATAGATAAATCCACTACATCATCTTTCTTTTCTCCAAGAAAATAATGGGATTCAAGATCATCCATCTCTCCCGTCTTTTTCGCATTATCTACTAGCAAAGGAATACGCTTAATCGTAGATTCTATTATCTTTTCATTAGATACATAATAAGGTGCACTAACC
>URTN01000070.1 GCA_900550795.1 uncultured Mollicutes bacterium | reverse complement strand
CCTCGGTCTCGTGGGCTCGGAGATGTGTATAAAGAGACAGGATGGAAGGAGGGAGAAGTTAAATGTTTGGCTTTATATGACTACAACGAAAAAATAAGAACTACCCTTTATCGATTTAAGGGCTGTGGAGATATTGAACTTAAAGATGTTTTCTTTGCTTATCCGATAAATGTTTTGAAGCTGATTTACCATGGATATGTTATTGTTCCAGCCCCGAGTTCGGCATCTCATAACGAAGAAAGAGGTTATAACCAAGTAATCGAGATGTGTAAGATACTTAAGCTTCCGATTTTAGATATCTTGGCTAAAACAAAAGAATCAAAGCAATCTGACCTATCTTTTTATGAAAGGCAAAAGGTAAACAAAATTATTGCCTTAAAGGAAAAAGTTGACTTATCAACGAAGAAAATCTTATTTGTAGATGATGTATTCACAACAGGTTCAACAACTAGAGCATGTCTTAATTTGTTAGAGAAATTACACCCCAAAAAGTTATCTTGTTTGATAATGGCGAAAACAAAATTTAAATTTTGATAACGCTGTAATTGTTTACCATTTAACTAAATGGTATTATCTTAACGCTGTAACTTAAGGAGATTAACGTGGCTAATTTTATTGAAGCAATATTCCATTTGGAGAAACGCGAACTCAACCGCTATGCTCGCGAAGCAGATCGCGTCATGTCATATGAGAAAGAATTTAGGGCATTAACTGACGACGAATTAAGGGCAAAAACCGCTGAATTCCAAGAAAAACTAAAAAACGGCGCATCACTTAACGATATCAAGTACGAAGCTTTCGCCGTGGCTAGGGAAGGTGCATGGAGAACTATCCATCAATTCCCATTTAAAGTACAAATTATCGGCGCACTTGTCTTAAATGATGGCAACGTTGCTGAAATGAGAACTGGTGAAGGTAAAACTCTTACCGCAACTATGGCAGTTTATTTAAACGCCTTGACTGGCGATGGCGTGCATGTTGTTACCGTTAACGAATATCTTGCGGCTCGTGATGCTGACTGGATGGGTAACATCTATCGTTTCTTAGGCTTGACTGTCGGAGTTAATCTTGCCTCGAAGACTTCTAGCGAGAAAAAAGAAGCCTATCTATGCGATATTACCTATACAACTAACTCTGAATTAGGTTTCGATTATCTTCGTGATAACATGACTCAGTCAGTTTCTAGCCGTGTATTACGTGGATTAAAATATGCCGTCGTTGACGAAGCTGACTCTATTTTGATTGATGAATCTAGAACCCCACTTATTATCTCCGGTGGTCAAAGAGCTGCTGCTAGCCAATATATGGTCGCGGATAGATTTGTTAAGATGCTTCGTCCTGAAGTTGATTTCACTACAGATATCAAAACCAAGACTTGTAACCTTACCGATTCTGGAAACGACAAGGCTGAAAAGATGTTTGGAATCCGCAATCTCTATGATCCGGAAAACCAAGACTTGGTACATAGAATCCACCAAGCTCTAAAAGCTAATTATGTCATGCATCGTGACGTTGAATACACGGTTGATAAGGAAAGACAAGTCCAATTAATCGACCAATTCACCGGACGTATAATGAAGGGCAGGGAATATAATGATGGATTGCAACAAGCTATCCAAGCTAAAGAAGGCGTTGAAATCAAACAAGAAACAACGGTCTTGGCTACTATTACCTACCAGAATTTCTTCAGATTATACAAGAAAGTATCCGGCATGACTGGTACTGCTAAAACTGAAGAAGAGGAATTCGAAAAGATCTATAACATGAAGGTCATTACAATTCCTACAAATAGGCCAATCCAAAGAATTGATGACATGGATTATATCTATGGAACCCATAAGGCTAAACTCAAGGGGTTAGTAGAAGAAGTCAAAGCTAGACACGAAAAAGGACAACCTGTCCTTATCGGTACAGTTTCCGTCGAATCCAACGAAGAAATATCTGCTTTATTAACTCAAGCCGGCATTCCACATGAAGTATTGAACGCTAAAAACCAAGCTAGAGAAGCTGAAATCATTTCTCATGCTGGCGAAAAAGGTGCTGTTACACTTGCTACTAACATGGCTGGTCGTGGTACTGATATTAAACTTGGTGAAGGTGTAAAAGAACTAGGTGGCTTATGTGTTTTAGGCACTGAAAGACATGAATCTAGACGTATTGATAACCAGTTAAGAGGTCGTTCTGGACGTCAAGGCGACCCAGGCTATTCTAGGTTCTACGTATCTTTTGAAGATGAGCTCATGAGAAGGTTCGTCGATGACAAAAGAAGAGAATTCTTTATTAAGCAACTTGGCGAAGATCATCTTGAAAACAAGATTATCCAAAATGTTGTAACTAATGCTCAAAAGCAAATTGAAGGAAGAAACTTTGATACACGTAAGAACTTACTCGACTATGATGATGTCTTAGCTAAGCAGAGACAAATTATCTACGATCGTAGAGACTCCATCATGCTTGCTGGAGATATTAACGAATTAGTTCACACTTTCTTTAAAGATACCGGTGCTTTCCTTGCTAAAAAGGCAGTTGCCGCTTCTAAAGACGAAGGCTTAATTGATGGAGAAACATTGAAGAAGTTAGTCGAACCTTCATTTGTAAAAGAAGGAACCTTCCCAGCTAAAGCTTATGATGAAGCAACAGTTGAAGAAGGTGGAGAAGACCTTGGGGAATTCTTATATGCTAATTATTTAGAAAAGAGAAAGACCTGGCCAGAAGAGCAAGCCGACAGAGTTGAAAGACAAATTTCCTTGTCCGTTATTGATAGGAACTGGACTAAACATATCGATACCATGGCTCATTTAAGAGAAGGTATCGGACTTCGTTCCTATGCTCAGACTAACCCACTTCAAGATTACGTCAACGAAGGTTATTCCTTATTCCGTGAAATGAATCAAAACATTGCAGTCGACTGCGTATTTAATTTCATGAATGTCCAACTTCAAATCCAAAAGGAGCCTGAAGAAACTAACGACGAAAACGTAATCGAAGTAAAGGCCGAACCAAAAGAAGATAAGAAAGAGGAATAAAATGAAAGAGCTAGTGGAATTAAAACAACAAGCCCAAAAGCTAGGCGAACTTGTTACACAGCTCGGTGATTCTCTTTGACTTACCTAAAATAAATTCCGAGATTGCCGAACTGGAAGCAAAGCAAAACCAAGATGGTTTTTGGGATGACCAAAACAATGCAAAGACAATTTGCAGACGTCTTTCTTCGCTTCAAAACAAAATCGAAAATTACGAAAAATCAAAATCCGCTTATAAAGATATAGTAGAAATGCTTTCCGAAACAAAAGAATCCGATGCTGATATGTTGGATTTAATTGGAGAGGCAGAAGATGAACTTGCTTCTTCTTGCGAGAGCATCCGTCATCAACTTCTATTCTCCGGAAAGTATGATTCTTTAAATTGTACCATCGAAATTCATCCTGGTGCTGGAGGAACAGAGGCCCAAGATTGGGCCAATATGCTTTTAAGAATGTATGGAAGATGGGCTGAAAGAAACAATTTCAAAGTCCAACCTATAGATATAGAAGCAGGGGACGAAGCTGGTATTAAAAGCGCTACTATAAAAATCATTGGCGATGATGCCTATGGAATGCTTAAAGGAGAAAAAGGGGTACACCGTCTAGTAAGAATTTCTCCTTTTGATGCCAATGCTAGAAGACATACATCTTTTGCATCTGTTAACGTCGTTCCTGAATTTGGCGAAGTAAGCGATATAGTAATTGATCCAAAAGATTTAAGAGTTGATACATTTAGATCTGGGGGAGCCGGAGGACAGAACGTCAATAAAGTTTCCTCTGCAGTTAGAATTACCCACTTGCCAACCGGAATTGTTGTCCAATGCGAAATTGAACGTAGCCAGTTATTAAACAAAGCAACATGTATGAGCATGCTTACTGATAAACTCATGCAAAAGAAATTAGAAGAAAGAGACGCTCAATTAAAATCCATTGTTGGAGAGCAAAAAAATATTGAATGGGGTTCACAAATTAGAAGCTATGTTTTCCAGCCTTATACATTAGTCAAAGATAATAGAACTGGTGAAGAAACCGGCAATGTCTTAGATGTAATGGATGGAAATATAAATGCATTCTTATATGCATATCTAGAAATGGAATCAAGAAAAGATGAACCTAAATCCAATTAAAAACCTAACAAAAAAACAAATTATTGCGGGAATAATTAATGTTTCATTAGTTGTTCTTGGTTCTTTCGTGTTGGCTTTTGGAAACGCTGCATTCCTTATTCCTTTTGATTTGATTACCGGCGGGCTGTCTTCTATTGGAATTATCATTCAATATTTTTTGGATGCTAATGGAGTTGATTTTCAAATAGTCGATATTGTCATTTGGACTATAACGATATTGCTCTTCTTCGTTGGACTTATTTTCATGGGAAAGAAGTTTTCTGCCCATACTTTATTGGCCTCAATTCTATACCCTGCTTTTGTCTCCTTGCTTTATAGAACAAATCTTTTAAACCCTATATCAAACGCCTTGCTTAATATGGACGAGAAAATGCTCGGATATCTTCTTGCTGGTATATTCGGAGGGATATTTGTTGGAGCTGGGGTTGCTATAACTTTTAAAGGCCATGGTTCTACTGGCGGATTTGATATTTTGTGTGCGATTATTGCAAAATATACTCGCATTAAAGAATCGGTTTCTTCTTTGACAATAGATTCTACAATCGTTGTGATAGGTATTATCTGCCTTTGGAATAAAGAAGATATTATTCCCTTGGGATTAATTGGGATATTGTCTGCCCTTATTGCCGGCGCGATGATCCAAATTATCTATGTTGCATCTTCTAGTTATGTAACTTGCGATATTATCTCTTCTAAATACGAAGACATAGTTAATTTTGTTCAAATCGACATGGATAGAGGATGCACTATTATTGATACCATTGGTGGATATACTGGCGAGAATAGAAAATTAGTTAGGGTAGTATTAAGCAAAAAAGAAGCCGACTTGTTAAAGAATTATGTTTCAAAAGTTGATGATCACGCCTTTTTGATTTTTACTGATGCAAGCAATGTTCATGGCGAAGGTTTCTTGCCTTTGACAATTAAAAGAAAGAAGAAATAATATGGAATACGTCAGGAAGCCTTTTAAATTAGTGTCTAAATTTAAGCCTACTGGCGACCAAC
>URTN01000069.1 GCA_900550795.1 uncultured Mollicutes bacterium | reverse complement strand
ATTGCTGGATGACGCCATTGCTAATCAAACAAATCTTAGTAGCCAAAGTCATGGCTTCGAGTTGGTCATGTGTAACATAGACAAATGTTGCACCAGTATCAACATGGAGACGTTTTAATTCTGCTCTCATCTCTAACCTTAATTTGGCATCCAAATTGGAAAGAGGCTCGTCCATGAACAAGACCTTTGGTCCTGGGGCTAAAGTACGGGCAATGGCAACTCTTTGTTGTTGACCACCACTTAATTCGGCTGGATAACGGTCCATGAATTCACCGATTTTAACTACTCTAGCAACATGACGCAATCTTAAATCCTTCTCTTCTTTATCTAGACGACGGACTTTCTTTACTTTTTCGCCGTCTTTGACTAAGTCAAAGTCTTTATCGATTTCAAAACCCTTTTCAAGGTATTTTTGCTTTTCAATTTCGGCTTTTTCTAAATATGTTTTAGAAGCAGCTTCGGCTTTTTCTTTGCTAGCATCGATATTTTCATAAAGCTTCAAATCCGCTAATTCTTTAGCAGAAGCCATCGAAATAGTGAAAGTATCGATAAGAGAGAGCAATTCTTTCTTTATATCGGCTTTCCCATCACGGTCAATAGAAGAATTGTGGGCTTCAATGATCTTATCGACATCATTAACGATTGAAGAAAGTTTAGATGGACGTTCATATTCGCTAGCATGGACAACCATTTCTTCTTTTACGTTATTTAAGCCAAACATAATGTTTTTATAGACAGTCATATGTGGCCATAATGCATAATTTTGGAAAAGGAAGCCTACATGGCGCTTATTTGGTGGAACATTGATTCCAAGTTCGCTATCGAAGACAACTTCATCTCCGATAGTAATACGTCCGCTAGTTGGGGTTTCTAGACCGGCAATCATACGAAGGGTTGTAGTCTTACCACACCCAGATGGGCCTAAAAGGGTAATGAAGGATTTGTCTTCGATTACCATATTAAGATGGTTGGCGCCATAGAAGTCCTTCCATCTTTTGGTTACGTTTTCTAATACGATTTTTGGCATTTTATTTTCCTCCTACACCTTTATCAATTGAGGCCCCTGTTAGTAAATTAACAAGCCCATTGATAATTAGTATGGTAACAATAATCAATAAGTTAAGGGCATTAGCCGATTGTGGCCACCACTGTAGCCAGTCATCTAATAATGTTGTAAGCAACGTTGTCTGGGCACCAGTAAGGAGAACGAACAAGGACAATTCTCTCATACAGGAAGTAAATGGAAGGATATAACCTGATATAAATGTTGATTTTTGAATCGGGAATATAACCATCAGCATTCTCTTCCACCATGGGGCATTTGCTATCGTGGCGGATTCTTCGATTTCTCCAGATAGTTGCATCATGGCCGATATACCAGACCTAGATGCAAACGGCAGGTATTTAATTGACCCTACAATTACTAATATTAGGAATGATTTTTGTATTCCCCAGCTTTGTCCAATGGCAAGGAAGGCGACACCTAGAGCCATAGAAGGCATTAAATATGGAAGGAAGGCCAAGTTATCTAATGCTTTAGAAAGGAATGTTCCTCTTTTTTTAGCAACGGCATAACCAACCAAGATACCTAAGGTACCAGCAATTAAGGCGCAGATTAATGACAATTTAAGCGAATTGCCAAATGCTTTCCATACTTGCTTTTCAAAGAATATACCTCTAAGTCCATTCTCTGCATCAGTGAAGTCTTTAGAGAACCAATATTGAAGCGTGAATGTTGAATAGTCTCCAGGAGATACAGTAAGTGATTCAAGAGCAAATGAGATCAATGGAACAACTGAAGTAAATAAGCATAAGCAGACTAGAATTACAGTCAAAGGCCAGTTAAGCCACTTCAAATTGATATAGGATATTTGCCCGGATTTGCCACTGACTGTAGTAAAGCTCTTCCTTTTTCCGGTAAACCACTGGTTAATAAGCAAAATGCCCATACCCAATACAATAAGTACCAAACCAATGATATAGGCTTGCCCATTATATCCATTGTTGATGAATTGCTTCATGTAGGTAGTCAATACATAGTTGCCACCACCTAGATATTGTGGAACGGCATAAGCTGACATTGATGAAGCAAATACCAATAGGAAAGTAGATAAAATAGCTGGCATTACTATCGGTATTGTAATCTTTCTAATGATTTGCCATCTGCTAGCTTGAAGAATCGTAGCGGCTTCTTCTAGGTTGGCATCCATGTTCTTAAGAATGCCACCGATCAAAATATAGGCAAATGGGGCATAATGTAATCCTAATACAATCGCGCAAGGAACTAGCCCATAGACGAATGATTCAGGAACCATCAACCCAGTAAAGTTATATAACATGCCACCAACTCCAGTACCAAATGAAGGATTGGTAAAGAAATTGATCCAGAATGTAGCTAATGTCCAACTAGGCATGATATATGGGAAGACGAATATAGAAGAAAGGAATTTCTTCCCTTTTATATTTGTTCTTGTTATTAAAAAGGCAACTAATCCACCATAAACAATAGCAATTACGGCAGCTAGGACAGATATAAACAAGGAATTTCCTAATGGCTTCCAGAAATAGACACTAGAATGCTCAGAAGCAAATATACGCTTCCACCACAAAGTAGTGAAAGAGCCTAATTTCAATCCATATCTAAGTTCAGCAATGCTAGAAACTGTAAATGTAGATGAAATTAAGGTAATAGCAGGATAGATTGTGAAATAAAGAAGTACCAAGCAACCTAATACAAGAATTGTATTGGCTGGAACCCTAAAATATTGGGCAATGCGGATGACCAATAGATTAAATTTCGAAGGTTTCTTGACTTCAGCGTCATTTTTAACTTTCATGTAGAACCTCCTTTAAACAAAAATTGGGAACGGGCAAAATCCCGTCCCCAATAAAATAGAAGTTAGTTTATTTTACTAATAAGCCGTTGATCCAGTCATCCATTTCGGCCTTGACTGTATTGATGTGGGCACCATCTTCGATAACAAGGTGTTGCTTGTAATAGGAAAGTGGCTTATCGCCTTCGAATTGCTTGATATCGCTATTGGCGCTATATCCACCAATTGATCCGCCCCATGGGGTAAATCCTTCGGCAGTCATCAAGTAGTTAGTGAAAAGCATGGCGGTATATGGTCTTGGAGCTTTTGTAACTAATTGAGCATAGATTGAATACATAAATCCAGCGAACGGAGTGATGGATTCAGTTTCCCAGGCACCGACTGTCAAATTATCGGAAGTAACGGATTTGTCCCTTAGTTTAGACAAAACGAATAAGCCAACCTTACCGGCATTTTCGGCTTTAGATAAGCCAGCAGCGAGCTTGGTATCACTATTATAAGAAGTAGTATCGGCATTGGCTAAGAATCCCTTGATCCAAGCATAGGAAGCTGTTGGGCATTCTTTTGTAGCAACATAATCCTTCTTGTAGAAGGCCTTGTAGGAGTCGGTCATCTTCTTGGTCCAGGTTTCATTGGTCAAGGTGATGAGGAAGTTCATGTTGACTTGTTCGGCATTTGGAGATTTGAAATAAATCTTATCCTTGTATTTGGCATCTAGAAGTTCCCAAACATTGGTGAATTTTGGAGCAGCATCACCAGTGTTGTTCCACATGAATAATTTATTGATATATTGATGTGTCAATGGGACCAATTCATCAGCATCGAGTTTGCTCTTGAATGTATCGGAGCAATAATTGGTTAGCATTTCGCTAGATTGCCTATAAAGTTCAAGAGTAGCGCTATCTTGGATTAAGACCATGGAAGCACCCTTTGAATTGTCTTTGCTATCATATTCAGATTGCAAAAGGGTGAAGATTTCAGAGTCTTTCTTCTTTGTGCCAGCAGCATTAGCTTCGGATAATCCCAATTCGGTACCATATTTGGCAACGAAATTAGTCATAGCAGCAGAAATACGGGAAGTGTTTCCATAGGCAAAGAAATTACCAGTTTCCTTCTTTGCTTCGGCAAGAAGCTCTTCAGTGGTCATCTTAGCCCCTGCTTCAGCTAATGGGGTAAGAGGGGTTACTTTGTCTTTGCTTGGTTCAGTATCACCGCCGCCGCAAGCAGTTGCAGCAACTGTTGCAAGTGCAAACAAAGAAGTCATTAACAAACGTTTTTTCATTAAAAATTCTCCTTCAGAAAGTTTGTTTTTATAGAGGACTTGACGTCTCTCTTTTTTTAATGAAAATATCGTAAACTGAAACCGCTTACAATTCAATTATTTTTTTCTTACATTTTATTTACATTTATCAAAATTTAAAGGCTTTAAATCTTAAATAGTATCGGCAATATCTAGATTTTATCGAATATTCTTTACAAAAATTGTACATATGCTAAACAGTAAAATAATTTCATAAAAATTTCTTATGGATTTCAAATTTTTTCTTATACCGAAAAGCTGATTCCTAAATCGGTAAATCGCTAGACAAAAACTAGTGGGCAATAACTTATATTTTAAGGTTCAAAATTAATAATTAGGTAAGGTAGAGTATTTAAAAAGATCCTAGACAAATTAGTTTCAATCGATGCAATGTGAACAAGGTTAATAAACCTCATCCAATTTATCGTTTTGTATATTCCTTTATCGCCTTTCTTAATCTTTTCTCTTCTAAACGCAAATCACTCAAAGAACGTTTGGCTAATAAATAAGCCTCTCTATCTTGTATGGCTTTAAGAACTTCTTTATTGCCTGGAAGACCAATATAAACCGAAACTATCTTTTTTCCATCTCTATGTTTTCGATAAATATAGTCGACACCTTCAATTCGGCAAGTTGAAAGATATCCTTTTGGAAGAGATTGCAGCTCATTCCTGAAAGAATCTTGTTTACGCAAATTACGTTCTAGTTCTTCTCCCATTGCTCCTTGAAATATTGACATTTGGTTTTCCTCAATAAAATTTTACTAAACTACATTTATAAAAAATACTGCAATTTGTAGTTTAGTAACTTATATCAAATTTCTTAATAATTAAAACTCCTCAGTGCACGTAAGGGATAGAATGTTTAGTAGCCATCGTTACTTTTTATGTTTTTTTCAGTCCCGATTGCGTATGACGACGCGCTTTTTGACTGCAATTTCTATGAACGAGTTTGCCTTTTGGAAGGCATTGCCAGGTGTGTTCCAGTAGAAGCAGAAAAGGTTTAGCCGATTCTGAAGTTCGTTTC